>JBHORK010000191.1:0-2450 GCA_042565725.1 Verrucomicrobiota bacterium | reverse complement strand
TAATATTTACGCATATCCTGATCGTTGATTGCGCCGAGAGTACAGTATTTAAGATAGTAATCGCGGTATTTGCCCATAGTGTCCGGGTTATATTTCGGAATCGGCTTTACACCGAACTTCTTCAGGTATTTTTCAGGCACTTCATGAATTAAATGATGTACTGAATTATATGCTACATTAAGAAAAAAGGGTTTCTCGCTGTTAAGCTTGATATAATCAACAGCTGCATCAGTCAGAATATCTGTTATATAGCCGCTCTCGTAGCTTTTTTTCGTGTTGTTGTGCAGGAGCGGGCCAAGATGAGCGCTTGTACCATCAGGATCGGGCGTCCGCTTTGCTATATCTTCTGAAAGCGCAAAATAATCATGTGCATGAGCGGAGAAACCCAGGAATTCGTCATATCCATGATTCAGCGGATATTCTCTTACCTTAGCGGAATGATACCCCTTCCCGAAATCACTTTTCCCTATTTTCCCTGTAGCATAGCCGGCCCCTTTTAAATATTCCGCAATGGTTTTAACCGTTTTGGGTAATCCGGGATTCCAGCTTGCCGCAGGATGCCATCGCTCCTGGTATTGACCGGTATTCCATCCTGCGCGGGAAGGACTGCAAACAGGTGCTGTTACATATGCCTGCGTGAAAAGCATGCCGGCTTTGGCCATACGGTCCATGTTGGGCGTATTGATATCCCCGGCATGATGCGCATATGCGCTGAGATCGGCGTAACCCTGATCGTCGGTAACAATAATAAGGATATTCGGCTTTCCTGATTTGCCCGCTGCATACAACGATCCTGTAAAAGCCAGGCCAGGAATGCCTGCCCCTGCATATCTCAAGAATGTACGTCTATTCATTTCTTTTTTCTTTTTGTTTTCTTTGCTGGCCCTTTCTTAGAAGAGAAACCAGGATTTGGTGTCGGCATCCACGCACCCACATCTTTGCGCCAGTCATGAAGTATCTTTTTCAGTTCAGCAGTTTTCTCCGGGATTTTTTCCGAAAGATCGTTTTCTTCTCCTATATCCTCTTTAAGATTATAGAGTTCCACCCGCATATCCTCATAGAATTCTATGAGTTTGTAATCTCCCGCACGCACCATGCCACCGGGAACAGATTCAGGGTGGCCATTGTAATGCGGATAATGCCAGTAGATAGCATCGCGGCCCAGCGATTCTTTCTCCTGTTTCAATAACGGCGCCAGGCTTATGCCGTCGATGTGTTGTTTCGGTTTCAGCGGCAAGCCGGCCATCTCGAGCATGGTCGGATAAAAATCCGTGCTGGTGACGGGCACGGAACATTCACTTCCGGGCTTTGCTGCTCCCGGCCATTTAATGATCATGGGTTCGCGTATGCCGCCTTCATAGAGGATACCTTTCCAGCCCCGTAAAGGTTTGTTCGATGTTGCTTTTGCGAAACCGCCGTTATCCGACATGAAAATAACAATTGTGTTATCGGCAATGCCGAGATCTTCCAGTTTTTTCAGGACGCGGCCAACAGCTTCATCCATGCTTTGGACCATGGCGGCGTATATGTGGCTTTTTTCCAACCTTTTTATAATGCCGGGGTTTTTTTCAAGTTTCTTTTTGTATTTCTCGACTAATTCCGGTTTACCCTGAAGCGGTGTATGCACCGAGTAAAAAGATAGATAGGCGAGAAAAGATTTATTGCGGCTGTTTTCAATAAACTTGATGGTTTCGGAAGCAAGCCGGTCAGGCAGATGTTCGTTTTTCGGGCCGTCCTTCAAACGCGGATTTCTGTAGGGTGAAAAATATCCGCCCGGAGGGCCACCTCTGTCATGGCCGCCTTTATTAATATCAAACCCTTGATGTTCAGGATAAAAAGGTTCATTGCCCAGATGCCATTTCCCGGCAAAAAACGTATTGTATCCAGCTTCTTTGAGCGCTTCGGCCAATGTGATTTCTTCCAGCGGAAGTTCATGTGCATAATCGGCAGAAATGAGACGTCCCTTAAACCTCTCCTTGCTGTTACCTATCCAGTCGGTAATCTTGCTTCGTGCCGGATATTTGCCGTTCATAATGCTGGCCCTGGTGGGCGAACACACAGGGCAGGCGGCATAGGCGTCGGTAAATCGCATACCCTCTGAGGCCAGCTTGTCAATGTTGGGTGTCTCGTAAAATTTACTGCCGAAACAGCCGACATCCGCCCAGCCAAGATCGTCGACAAGAAGAAACAGGAAATTAGGTTTCTTCGGCTGTGCAGCCAGAACCTGTATGCCGGACGCTCCCATTGCCAGCGTGCCGCATCCGACGATTTGCATAAAATTGCGTCTTTGCATAAAATTACTCCCTTTACTCTGTGGTCATAAAACATAGCCATACATAACATAGTACAGGATAACAAAATTTTAAAGCAACTTACCCACAAAAACATCTACGAAACAATTCCGAGCGGCTTCATGGTTTTCCATTTTCCGCGCGTAAAGTCCGGGATAA
>JBHORK010000190.1:0-2464 GCA_042565725.1 Verrucomicrobiota bacterium | reverse complement strand
CTTATTGAATTTTGCGCGCAAAATTCAATAAGGTTGAATTTGTTGTTCGCCAGATTTATCTGGCATATTTTTTCTGAATCCATCCGTAATCATCCAACTCAAGAACCAAGCCGGTGCTGTGTATAGAACCATCATTGGAGCTGCAAGTGGAAACCAGCAAATTGCCTCCGGACCATTGTATGAATACGCAATCAGTACAGCAAGAGTGATACACAAGGGGCCAGCAAAAAAAGAAAGGATTCGGCTTCGAAAAGCAAGATTGGCAACCAATGGAGCCAAAATGGCAACGGGAGCAAACAAGACAAACTGCATGATGTTTTGCAGACGATGCATTTGTGAGCAAACCGCCAGTGCAGAAAGAAGGGCAACCGTTGCCAGAATGATGGAAACAATGCGTGGTGTGCTATGCTTTTTCTTTTTCATTTATTATGGCGAACGTTTCGATTCACAGTTTTCTCATTCCGTGCGCGGAATGAGAAATACTTGTGGAATCGGTTGTTAGCCTTTCTTCTTTCTATATGCATCCTGCATCATAATAGACACGTTTGTGTTCCTTGTCTGTTATGATGTAATGCGACCAATGGTGGTTTTCTGTATGATACTCGTAAATTTCGACCTCACCCCATTCGTGAGGGGAAGGCCAGTCATCACCTACATAACGTGTGAAAACAGGGGTAAATGTATTTGTGCCCAGAGATGATCGAAACATTGAAATATTGTTGAGCTGTCGTTTCGACAGCTCAAAAGGTCTCGATTTCAATACTTCATTAAAATCTTTTGGGGCGATGTCGAAATACACTAAATAAGTATAGTCGGCGATTCCACCACCGGAACGGAAGGCTTTGAGATTGGAAACACTCTCCGGCATAGGTTTGATGATCATCTTCTCGAATGTCCCCTTGGCCGTGGGAGAGTCGAATACGAGGCCAATGATTGGAAGTATACATGCAAGGACCGCTGGACTGAGCAACCAAGCTGTCCGAAATCGTTTCCACTTTCGCCACCGATACAACCAGCGGATGACAAGACTCCAAGGGATTAGGTAGATGCACCACGCAATGCCAAAGAAGAACACGTGGAAAATGCCATTCATGAACCCTTGGGCATGATTGCTCCAGCGAAATGTTTGCTCCACAATGAAACCGAGGTTGAACAGAACAAATGAGATCAGGAGCACTAAAGCAAAATGCAATTGCTTGAACTGCGTTGTTTCTTCTGTATTCATCTCTTGGCTAACGTTACAAATCAGAATTTTGCGCGTTAGTGCAAATATTCTGCATTTGCTTGTTCGGATTTTTCTTCTTGATGTTTTTCGTAGTACTCTTGTTCAGCCTGGGCTCTTTTTTCCATTTCTTTATTGATGCGAATTACACTTGTTATAACAAAGCTCCACACGCTTACCGTAATAACTATTGTCAATATTGGGATAATAACCCCCACGCTTTGTCTGAAATTTTGATTTTTGAGCATGACCGCTGACCGGAAGGTGCTGATAAGGCCAAAAATCATTCCTGCTGCAAAGACGGTTATGCCTGAATAAGCAAACCATGTCTCAACTGGAACATTAAAGAAACCATTAAGCCAAAAAAGAAAAAAACCTCCGCCAAGTAAAGAGGTGAGAATTATAGGTGTTAGCTTGGTCATTTGTTTCATTATTTTCTTTTCCGAACGATTAGCTTCACAGTTTTTTGAATGGCCGCGGCCATTCAAAGATACTTGTGCAAGCTCTTGTTAGGCTCAGCCTTCTTTGGTAATACCCTCACGTTCCAATACTTTTCTCACTTCCTCGAACACGGCAGCGATGTTTCCTCTTGGGAATCGTATCTGACCAAGTCCGTGAGCATTCGAGAACTCTTCACAACCTTCCTCCAGCAGGAGGATCGCCTTCTCGAATCCGAGTCTCCCTTGGAAGAGCCCGGCCTCATGTAGCACGTTCATCCGTGGATGGAAGGACCCGTCTATCTGCTCGTCTTCTGCCGTCATGATAATGAACGCTACGGCCGCCTCATCAAGCATCTGGGCGAGTCGTGCCACATTCGTAACTCCAGCAACTGGAACTCGATTAAACTCATCCCATGGGAGCCCGAGCCTGTCCTGAAGGAAGTCCTTAAAATCCCGCCAAGCATCGGAACCACCGTGTCCGATGAAAACTTTGGTTCCGTTCTTCTCGCTGGTTCCAACTCCGTACTCCAGTTCGGCTATTGACTGACCAGCAAGCGTGTCTATGCGACCTTCCATTCTCTCGTACATATCACTACTGAATCCGGGTTGCGAAAGAATGTCAGCAGCCTCCATTGCGTTCGCATGGAGAGTAGGGCTGTAGTTTAGTAGAGCCACGATCTTGCTAAGGATGTCCCGTCGCGATTTCATGGAGGTACGAAAATCATTGCCACCAAGTTTAGCGCGGAGTTTTGTCAGCAATTTAGCTCGTTCTTTATCGTTCATATCTCAATAGCCTAACGAT
>JBHORK010000018.1:0-40683 GCA_042565725.1 Verrucomicrobiota bacterium | reverse complement strand
CACGGCTTTTCTCTGCATGGGTTTTGCTAAGAAGATATTGCTGGCGAATTCCTGCGGCAAGGTCGCGGACATGGTGTTTGATGCCGGCGGTATCTCGGTGCTTGATGCCTGGTATGGCGCTGTCGCGTATGCATTCCAGATTTATTTCGATTTCAGCGGCTATTCGGATATGGCGATAGGACTGGGTCTTATGCTGGGCTTTGTGTTCGCGAAAAATTTTGACGCGCCTTATTGTTCTGAGTCCATTACTGATTTCTGGCGGCGCTGGCATATTTCGTTGTCAACCTGGCTGAAAGATTATCTTTATATCCCTCTTGGCGGGAACAGAAAAGGCAAGGGGCGGACGTATATTAATCTTGCGTTTGTCATGCTGTTAGGCGGTTTATGGCACGGAGCGTCCTGGAACTTTGTTATCTGGGGCGGCATTCACGGCTCTCTACTGGCGATGGAACGCGCGTTCGGCAAGACATCTTTCTATAATAGGCTCCCGAAGGTGTTTAGGATTACGGCAACTTTCGCGGTTGTCTGTGTTGCATGGGTGTTCTTTCGGACTGAAAATCTTTCACGGGCTATTGATTATTGCCGCGCGCTTGTCGGTTTTTCTTCGGTCGGAGAGGGCGCGCTGCTGGCGCGCGGTGTAATTTATCAGCCGTACTATCTGCTGTGGATGTGTGTGGCGGCTGTAATTGTATGGTTCGGCAGGCAAACGTGGGATTTTACGCGAAGAATTACCGTGTCAAAAGCTGTACTGCTTTTAGTTCTCTTTGTGATTTCGAGTATTGTCATGATGACGCAGGCATTTAATCCTTTTATCTATTTCATGTTTTGATGGTGATTGTATGACTCTGAAAACTAAAAATTTAAAATTGTCGCGGGAAGATATCGCGAAACAGGAAATCGGACATACTGAAGTCGCGCCCGGCCTGGCCCGCGTCATAACCATTATATTTCTCATAATGGTTGTGGCGGTGCCATGTTTTCAGAATGCTGAAATGTTCCAGAAACTCAGATGGTCGGGTGTGGAACAGGCCTGGCGTGAGAAGAGTTCTGGTATTTTCAAGAGGTGTATCACAGCCAACGCGGCGCTTCTCAAGGAGATGAATATTTATGAAGATGGGCTGGAAGAGAGTTCAATTCTGCGCATGAAACTGCTGGGCCCGGTCCAGCAGGCTATGCTTCGGTTTCTCGGGCAGGGTAATGAAAAAGTATATCCCGGCAATGATGGCTGGCTGTATTTCCGGCCGGGTGTTGATTATGTGACCGGACCCGGGTTCCTGGAACAATGGCTGATTCGAAAACGCCGTTTATCGGGAAATGAATACACTCTTCCGCCTCAGCCGGATCCGCGTAAAGCCATACTGCAGTTTCATCATCAGCTTGAGAAAGAAGGCATTATGCTGATAGTTGTTCCGGTACCGGGCAAAGCGTCGGTTCATCCGGAGTTCCTTATGTCCTGTTTCGGGGCCGGGCAGCATTTGTTCCAGAACGCATCGTTTGATTGTTTCAAGCGGGAGCTGGAAGCGGCTGGTGTCAGAATTTTTGATCCAGTCCCGGTTTTTGAGGAGCTGATCGGTTTCAGCGGCATGCCGCAATATCTTCGGGGTGATACTCACTGGAAGCCGGGCGCTATGGAAGCAATCGCGAAACGTTTATCCGCGTACATCGAGCGGGAAGTCGAGCTTCAGCCGCGCCGGGCGGCTTACAAACGTCGGCAAGTGAGGGTTAGTCATGTGGGCGATTTGGTTCTGGCCCTCAACCTGCCTGAAGATCAGCATCTTTTCGCGAAAGAGGATATTTCCATAAGACAGGTATATGACGGGCGGTCGGGTAATTTGTGGGGTCCGATCAGAAGCGCGGAGGTTCTTGTGTTGGGCGACAGTTTCAGCAATATTTATTCACTGGACACCATGAGGTGGGGAGAATCGGCGGGTTTTGTTGAGCAGATAAGTTATTTCCTGCAGAGACCGGTAGATGCCATTATACAGAACAATGACGGTGCGCACGCCACGCGCCGGATGCTTTACCGTCAGCTCGAACGTGATCCAGGCCGATTGACGGGAAAGAAGGTTGTTATCTGGCAATTTGCGGAGCGTGAACTTTCCGAAGGCGATTGGAGAGTGACGCGGTGACACGGTGACACGGGGACACGGCGATGCGGGATACGAGATACGTGTGCTCAATTTTATTGTTATGCGGATTGCAGCTTTTTAATTGGCGCAGAATCATCATGGCTTAGACGTTTGTGAATGTACACGCGAATTGCGCAGTCGCAGTAAGCATGAGGCCGAACTTTCGTGCGGAAAGGGCAATCTTTATTCTGGGCTTCGAGACACTCCAGAAATTTATGCAGTCCGATGTCTTGTACTTTGCAAAGGTCCTTGAATTTGCTCTTCACACACTTGAAATCTTTAGGGCACTGTATATCGCCCATTAGATCCTTTATATGCTTTCTTTCCCGGAATGTCAGCTTTTTCTTCATATACATCAACCCAACAAATATCAGTTCTCGCTAACCCAGTAATTATACAATATTTGTTGTAATTTAGCCAGTAAAAAGTGGAGACACCCCGGCACGGTGCGGGGCAAGGCGGCGAAGGATGGACCGGTGGTTAAACTCTCTTCTGGTTAAGCGATAACGAATATTGTACATTCGCTCAATTCTTGAGATCCAATATTTATTGGGATTAAAATCATAAAAAATACAATTCTTATCAAAACAGCCGCTATCATAGGTTTGACCGCTGTGTGTTTTCTGCAAGCGCCGGCAGACACCAAAAGAACAGATGATTCCATCACGAAACAGATTGATTCTCTTCTTGAAAAAATGACGCTGGAAGAAAAAGTGTCGCTCTGCCATGGGAAATACATGTTCGAAAATGCCGGTGTTGAACGACTAGGTATCCCGCCAATAGTGTTTTCCGACGGTCCGCACGGCGTACGAAGAGAGGTTATGAAAACCAGCTGGCGCACAGATTCCAGCTTCAAAGATAATGACGCAACATATCTGCCGGTAGGGATCGCTCTGGCTTCCACCGTCGCTCTGCGAGCTATGGGGGACAAGTCGGAGGGCAGGCGAGGAGACGCATGAAGAAAAGATGTGATTGGCTGACAGATGAAAACATTTATTTGAAATACCACGATCATGAGTGGGGCGTTCCTGTTCACGACGACCGCAAGCTATTTGAAATGCTTATCCTGGAGGGCGCCCAGGCAGGACTAAGCTGGATCACCATACTGAAACGTAGAAACACTTACAGAAAAGCTTATGACAATTTTGATGCTCGCAAAATGGCAAAATGGAACAAGGGCAAGATACAGAAGCTGTTGAAAGATCCCGGGATCATTCGTAACAGATTGAAAGTGGAAGCAGCGAAAACAAACGCACAATCTTTTTTAAAAATTGTCGAGGAGAATGGATCTTTCAAGGATTTTGTATGGTCCTTTGTTGATGGGACGCCCATACATAATTCACGGAAATCATTATCCGAAATACCCGCAACCACAAGAGAATCAGATGCAATGAGCAAGGCTTTAAAAGAGAAAGGCTTCAAATTTGCAGGATCAACTATTTGCTACGCATTCATGCAGGCTGTCGGCATGGTAAATGACCATGTAACAACATGCTTTAGATACAAGGAAATCAAGAACCTGTAACAATTCACTGCAGAGGGCAATAATGAAGACTCGAGAAAGCGGTATGCCATCCGAGGAAATGTGGGAAACATTCTTTAGTCCCGCCGATACACTTCAAGCACTCGGAATGCGCAGTGATATGGAGCATGTCGTCGAACTTGGCTGTGGATACGGAACATTCACTATCCCCTCGGCTCAGATCACAAGTGGTACTGTTCACTCATTCGACATTGAGCAATCCATGATTGAAGAAACACGGCACAAGGCAGAAGCCGCCGGGTGTCTGAATATCAACCTGTCTTCGCGTGACTTCGTTGCCGATGGGACAGGGCTTGCCGATTCATTCGCCGACTATGTGATGCTTTTCAATCTTCTGCACGCAGAACACCCTGAACAACTGACCCAGGAATCCTTTCGCATTCTCAAATCGGGGGGACTCCTGGCCATCATGCACTGGAACTATGATCCGGAAACTCCTCGAGGCCCGTCAATGGACATTCGCCCGAAACCCGAGGACTGTGTTCGATGGACAGAGGCGGCGGGTTTTTCAATCGTCACTGCCCACATAGATTTGCCACCATATCATTATGGCATCATTGCGCAAAAGAAATGAGATACGATAAGTCGAACAAATGAATCGATAGATACAAACCCTAAAAGAGGAGAAACACATGAACGCTAAAGATAAAGTGAGCAAAATTGTTGAGCACCACAACCTTATGCATCTTGCGACCGTAGACTCGGAAGGAATGCCCAAATGCAGAGGCGTTGATTTTGTCGCTAACGACACTGGTAGCAACATCTATTTCCTTACCAGAAAAGATTCTAACAAAATCAAAGAGATCCGGGGTAATAAGAATGTGTTCGTCGTCATTGATCATGACTGCCCTACCGCGGAAGACCTCGGGGCCCTGAAGTATATAAAAGCTTCGGGAACAGCTTCGATTATTCAGGATCCAGAAGAAGCCCAAAAAGCGTTCGGAATGCTTATGAAAAAATTTCCGTTCATGAAGGATCTCCCCGGCGAGCCGTCAGATTTTGTCGCCGTCAAAGTCATTCTCGACAAGGTCGACCTGACAGATAACACCGTTGGGTTCGGGCACACGGAGACGGTCCAGCTGGACTAGGCAACGGAATGGCAAGATCGAACAAAGAATTGACCTTAGCATCGAGAACCACCGAATACAGGTTTAAACGGCGGCTAAAGAAGGAAGAAACATGCGCACCATATTTATCATTAGTTTTGCTGTAAACCTGATTCTCACCGTAGTGACTCTAGTCCTGCACCCTTCTGATGTCGCTATTCATTTTGGCGCGGGAGGCGAACCAAATGGATGGGCTCCGGCTTACGTCAATGCCCTCATCATGTCAGGTGTCAATGTTTTGATACTCGCATCATTCCTTTTCACGCCCCAACTGCTGCGCATAACCCCAACTCGCTGGATCAATCTCCCGAACAAAGAGTATTGGCTGAAGGAGGAGAATAGAGGCAGGACAGAATCAATGCTCGCCACACAGCTATACCAGTTCGGAACACTGACATTCATGTTCATGTTCATTATGGGCTTGCTTTCATTGCAGGCAAATCTATCTGACCCGGTTCGTTTGCGTGAAAATCTCTTCTGGTGGCCTTTCGGATTCTATATAGCCTATACAGTATATTGGACCGTGAAACTCATGCTCATGTTTCGTGTGCCGAAAGAGGAACTTCGCTAACCACTGACTTTACTGGTGGTTTATTGTTCATACAATGTACGAGTAATGGACATGAAATGTCTGCGCGAATCTTTTCCGTTTTCTTTCGAATTGCTGTTTCCCCTGAAAAAAGCCGATTTATATGCGTGCGCTGCAGTTGGCATGATTATTGCATCTTGATATCGTTCATGGCATTTGAGTAAATGGTTTGCATAAATCGAAAGGGGCATGATGATTGAATTTCTTCTTTTTGTATTATTAATACTTACAATCGTTTCCATACGAAAACTTACCACCATTAAACGTACATTAAAGGGACACGGTGATATGCACCATTTCCTTTCTTCACGTCTTGATTACTTAAAACACGAGATTGATAAATTAACAGGCAATATTAAGCATGAACATGTAGAGAAAAAGACAGAGCCAAAACCTCAAGATGTGCCGGTAAAGACAAAAGCTCCTGAACGGATTGAAGTTAAACCGCCGCCTGTTCCTGTTTTGCCTGTTGTCCAGACCCCAGCTCCTGAAGACCTGCCGCAGGCTGTCAAAGTTTCTCCAAGAAAAGAACCAAAGTTTGTCGAATCAGCAAAAGACATAATCAAAAAGACATGGAACTGGATACTTGTTGGTGAAGAATACAGATCGGAAGGAATTACTGCTGAGTACGCCATTGCCAGCACATGGCTCTTGCGTGTTGGTATAGTTGCAATAGTAACATGCATTGGTTACTTCCTTAAATGGTCAATAGAGCAGGAACTCATAGGGCCCGCCGCAAGGGTTGCCATCAGCATGTTCGCGGGTATCGGCATGCTGGCCTGGGGCATGAGGCTGGTAGGCAAAAAATATCATCTGATCGGACAAGGTTTTCTCGGAGGCGGCCTGCTGACACTCTACTTCAGCATTTACGCTGCTGCCCTCAGGTATGACCTCATTCCAATACCTGCCGCGTTTGGGTTGATGATTTTTGTTACAATAACCGCAGGTATGCTGGCCATCCGAACAGACTCACTATTAGTTGCAATTCTGGGCATTGCGGGCGGCTATATTACCCCTTTCTTACTTGGTGCCGGCGCATCAAATTTACCGGTTCTTTATTCTTATATATTACTCCTTGGCGTAGGTATCCTTGGGATTGCACATTACAAGCAATGGCGTTTACTGAACTATCTTGGGTTTTTATGTACCTATATCCTGTTCTACGATTCCCTTTCGGCGTATGATCGGTCCGATTTCCCACTCGCCATATCTTTCCTGTCGGTCTTTTTCGTGATTCATTCTTTTATTGTCTATATCCACAACATTGCTAAAGAGAAGAAATCAACTACCCTGGATATAATACATCTTATTGCCAATGCTCTTGTGTATGCATGTGCGGGCTACTGGCTTATACAGCAGGCCCACGGCAGGCCCTACCCTGCGCTGATGTCTGTTGGCCTTGCTGTATTTTATATTACTCACGTACTTATATTTCTTAAAAAGCGACTTATCGATCGAACCTTACTTATTTCTTTGATTGCACTTGCAGGCGCGTTTACCACATGGACACTTCCTTTGCTCCTGGAAAAGGAATCGCTGACTATCGCTTTGTCACTGCTCGCATTTATGTTTCTGTGGCTGGGGCGCAGACTCAACAGTAATTTTGTAGAGAATCTCGGCCATCTTATTTATGCGACAGTATTCTTTCGCCTTATATTTCTTGATATGCCCAACAATTTCAAACTTAACCCAAGCACCTCAATGCCGTCATCCGTTTACTGGAAACAAATGTTTGAGCGTCTTTATACTTTTGGTGTTTCCATTGCGTCCGTAGCAGGAGCCTTTTTCCTGCAAGTAAAACAGCGGGCAAAAGATCAAAGCACCACGATCACGAAGGAGAACAACACGCCGCAGTTAGTTGGAAGAGGCATTGCCGGCGGCATTTTCTTCTGGTTCGGTTTGCTGTTCGCATTCCTTTTTATGCACTTTGAACTCAACACAATGTTCGTATACTGCGAACCCCTGCGCCTGCCGGCACTCACAATACTCTGGTGTGTTATGGCTGCTTATTTCTTCTGGAAATACCTCACAGAAAAAACGCCAGGCAGGGCGATGCTTGTAGCTATGTGTGTTTTCCTTACCGCGGCAGTCCTGAAGTTGTTTATAATAGATCTGGCCTCATGGGATTTCAGCGAGAAACTGATCTACAATTGCGAATACAGTCTGCTGTACGCCGGAATGAGGCTCCTTGATTTCGGCATTATTCTCGGTCTGTTCTGGGGAGTATGGTGGATATTGACAGGAAGGAATAGAGGAAAAAGACTGGCCCCCGCCTTTGGTTATACTGGATTGTTTCTCTTCTTCATCTACACATCACTCGAAACCAACAGCCTGCTTTTCTGGAAACTCAGTGAATTCCAGCTGGGCGGAATATCGGTATTGTGGGCCCTGTTCGCCATAGGGTTTATCTCTGCAGGAATATGGAAAAATATTTCACCCCTGCGTTATATCGGCCTTATTTTGTTTGCGATCGTTGCAGGAAAAGTATTTTTAATTGATTTGAAAAACATGATGGTGATTTATCGCGTCATAGCATTCATGATAATCGGCATTACTCTGATTTCAGGGTCGTTTGCTTATATCTACTCAAACAAGAAATTCCTACGGGACAGCTCCGACCAAACTGGAGGAAAGGGAGAATGAAAATAAACAAACCCATAATAGTTGGTTTGCTTGTGTTATTACTATGCGGCGGAACAGCACCGGGATCCTCAGATATAGAGTTTTTTCCGCTGACGAAGGATTTGAAGACGGAAAAAGCAGGGAGCAGGAAAATCGCTTCATTCATTCTTGATGAAGAAATATTTGCCGCCACAAAAAACAATTATTCCAACTTGCGAATATTCGACGACAATAATGTTGAAACACCCTTTCTTGTTCGTTGTCAGAGGCAAAACAAATCAGTTGTTCATGAGCACGAGGTACCCGTTAAAACCATTGCATTTGAACTGTTGCCGGACAATCGGATTGAGGTAGTTCTGGAAAAAAAGAAGCAGAACCCCAAGCTCCTCCCGGAAATCATTATCATCTCATCTTCGCAAAAGAATTACGAAAAAATGGTCACTGTTTATGCCGGCAATGATCGTGCTTCCTGGAAAATTATCGCTAAAAACAAACCCATTTTTGACTATTCCAGATATATGGATGTGAAAAACAACAGGATAGAAATCAAACCTGGCAAGTATTCGTATTATAAAATTGAAATTTCAAACATTACCGAATCCCAGCAATCACCTTTCACAAAAATTGTGCGCGAGACAAAAGAAGGCGATTTGTCCCGAAAGATGGAAACGTCCAGCTTCAGGAATAAAGATTTCCGGATAGATAAGATTAAGTTACTCGGGAAAACGAAATCCATTACCAGAGTTAACAAGTTGACACAACCGTATACTGTCAGTGGCTTTACTGTTTCAGACAACCCAAAGGAGCAGGAAACAATCCTCACTTTCGATACGTTCCGTGTGCCTGCAAGGTCGCTGACGATCTTGACTGATGTACCGAACTTCAGTCGTTCACTGCTGGTTGAAGGTTGTAATGAAAACAAAGACAAGAACGAATGGATCCGTATCACTTCAGCTAACATCAGCCGAATCAGCGCAGGAGAGTTTCAGCAGGACCAGACAGCAGTTAAATTTTCCAACCCCTATCGTCGTTATAAGCATTACAGAATTACAATCAGAAACCTTGACAGCCCGCCGCTTGACATTTCCGGGGTGAAGGTGCATGGGGAAACTCACGAGGCGTTATTCTTCTGTGAGTCGGCAAGACAATATAGAGTTTTATACGGTGCCCACGAACTTGATCAGCCTGAATATGATATTGCCGCAGTGCTCAGCAAGGCCGAAGCCGCAGATACAGACACTTATTTTCCTGGCACGCAGACAGCCAATCCTCTTTATGCTTCAGACAGAGATTTTCAGCTTATTGAGGGGCGCTACCTGATGGTTGCCGCGATTCTCTTGATGGTTGTAACACTCGTATGGCTTATCGCAAAGTCCACCAAAAAACTAGAGCTATAACCTTTTTTCACAAACCGGGATTTGTCAAGATGCCCCTGCGAAAAAGGAGTGACGCGGGGCTCATTGTACATGAGGGAACACGAAAATCGGGCCGTTATCGCCTGCAGAACTTCTAGCACCAAACTTTGTGCTCTTCGTGTTCTTTGCCTGCCAAGCCGTCTTGTCCGCCGTAGCCACGAAGGGCGAAGGCTGGATGAACGCAGATAGACGCAGATGGGAGGAAGAAGAGAAGAATTTTAGACAGGATTAATCCTCTGGATCCATAGGATCCAACGGATCCGAGGACAGGATCGACCATGCGATAAACTCATGGCAGGCAGGATAAGATAAGAGGAAGAGAAGAGTTTACCACGGAGACACAGAGACACGGAGTAGAACAAGAAGAGGAGTGTTGCGTTAATTTGCTCGCCGAAGAATCGGCATCTCAAATTTCCGCAACGGTTTGCAAGAGAGGAGGAAGAGGAGAAAGGGCGAAGCGAGATACGAGATACTAAATACGCTTCACGAGATACGCTTCACGAGATACGCTTCACGCTTCACGAAATACGCTTCACGCTTCACGCTTCACGAGATACGCTTCACGTTTCACGAAATACGAGGGTTATCTCTTTTCTGCTATTTATCTTTTGGCTTCGGCAGTTTGAATTGATCGCACAAGAATTCGACCGCGCTCTTATATTTCAGCCACTTCTCATCGGAAGGCCATTTGGCAAGCACGTAAACTTTATGGCCAAGTTTATCTGACTTTTCTTTAAGCTTGGCACTGAATTGCCCGCTGTGAATATTACCGTTCTGGATATTCGCCGTGGATGCCGGGATGGTGTGATTAATAAATAATGGCGGATCGTTTTTATCCACGTGGTTGATAGGTGAGAATTCTTTGTAGAGCGCTTCATACTTATCATAATCAGCGAGAACTTCCTTGATATTACGTTTCCCGACAGCGCAACAGATCATACCGTGGTTAACGGCCTTTGGGCCCAGCCATTCGGAAATGACTTTCGGCTCAATGGTGGTTTGTCCCACATTGACAATCGCGGCGGTAACACGACTCGATACGCGCAGTACAGGATCTTTAGATTTCGGGTCCGCGAAATCGTCATGCAAAAGAATGTTCATACTGGTACATGCTCCCGCACTGACACCCGCGAGAGCTATGCGATTGGGATCTATGTTGTACTTCTTCGCGTTCAGTCGCAGAAATTGCACGGCGCGTACCGCATCCATAACAGGAACTGGAAGAGGATTATCGGGGGCGTGACGATAATTGATTGTGGCATACGACATGCCGGCGGCAATATATTCATTTGGCCACGATGCCCTGCTTTTATCGTAACCCGTCCAGCTGCCGCCGTGAATCTCAATAACCAGCGGATGCGGGCCGGGTTTGTCACCCAGCGCATCCCAGAAGTCGAATACATTCGGCTCATGCGGTCCGTAAGATACATCTTTATGCTGTGGCGGCGGGGCTGGAGGCTTTGCCTTACCTGCATACACAGAGTTGACACACAGGCTGAAGGCAAAAAGACAGGATAACAATAAATTCAAATACATTATAAATTCCTTGAACCTGTGTTTAGTGCTTGTGACCATGCCCACTGTGGTCGTGGCCATCATCTTCTTTGTGTTCCTTTACGGGTGCCGCGGTTTCCGGCTCCCATGTCTTGGCTTCACTTGCTTTTGGCTGTTCTGTTACTTCTGGTTCTGCTTTCGGCTGTTCTGTTTTACCACAGCTAACGCAAAATCCTGTAATCATTACCAATGCGATCACTATACCCGTTACTTTCCTCATGTTACCTCCTGTTTCCTTACTGTTTCAATAAACACATTACCCCACTGCTATCCGGTTTACCGGATAGCAGCGACATTACCCTAATCCTGTATTCGTTTCCATCTCTTTCTCATCCAGATATACGCGGCTGGAACGATAAA
The DNA here is from genome assembly GCA_042565725.1 of Verrucomicrobiota bacterium. Taxonomy (GTDB): domain Bacteria; phylum Verrucomicrobiota; class Kiritimatiellia; order UBA8416; family JBHORK01; genus JBHORK01. The sequence continues at coordinate 29,365 of JBHORK010000018.1, read as the reverse complement.
CAACGTAACTGCCGTCGATGTGGCCAGGCCGAATACAACTACTATCGCTAATGGACGCTGAACCTCCGAACCCGTACCCGTTGATATAATCAACGGGAGCAGGCCAAGCGCCGTGGTTACTGTCGTCATCAATACCGGCCTGAACTTGGATCGACAGCCGGAAAGCACAACTTCCATTAACGCCATGCCTTCCTTCCTGAGTCTCTCAAACCGTGATATCAATACAAGCGCATCGGTCAATGCTATGCCGAACAACGCAATGAAACCGATAGATGACGGAATGCTGACGTTTTCACCAAACATGCCAAGCGCCAATATTCCACCAACCAGCGCTAACGGCACATTGATCAGCACTAACATCACCAGCTTGAACGATCCGAATAATCCGTAGAGCATAGCTACTACGAGCACCAATGTAACAGGAATGGCTACCGCCAATCTTCTGTTAGCCGCCTGCTGAAGTTCGAATTGCCCGCCCCACGCTGCTCTGTAACCTTTCGGGACTACACCCGACTTACGCACTGCTGTTTGCGCGTCACTGACAAAAGTACCGACATCCCGGCCGCGCACATTACATAATACTGAAATATAGCGTTGTGTCCCTTCGCGACTGATCTGACGCAGACCCGTAACGGTTTCTATTCTTGCTAAACGCGCAAGCGGTACATACGATCCAGTCGGTGTCTTGACGAGCAGATCACCTATTGCTTCCCTGTTCTCCTGGTAGCGCTTATCGAGCCGCACCAGTATCCGGTAAGCCATCTCACCTTCCAGAACATCTCCAACCTCTTCTCCCGTAATGGCTGTACGAATTATGCGTTGGACTTCATGCTTGTTCAATCCATAGCGCGCGAGATGGGCCGGATCGAGTATGATCTGAATCTGGGTTTGACCTGTCGTCTGTTCGACTCGCAGATCCGCCACACCTTCAATTCCGGAAAGAATATGTTCGGCTTCACCGGCAATAGATTTAAGCTTTGCCATGTCTGCGCCAAAGATCTTAAGAACAACCTGTGAACCGGCCCCGGCTATTAATCCGTCTACCTCATGATTAATCGGCTGTGAGAAACCTATTGAAATGCCGAGGAAATCCGTGCATCGCTCGTTTATGCGGCTGATAATGTCTTCCTGTGTTTTTGCGCCTTTCCATTCTGATTTCGGCTTCAGCGTAATAACCACGCACCCGTAATTCGAGTGGTGCATGTGCGGCCCGACCTCTCCGTATCCGATGTCGGCAATCACATTTTCCACTTCAGGAACTTTGACGGCCTCCTTTGACACCATCGTGCAAACGCGTTTGATTTCGGAGAGCGAAACGTTAGGATTCATATAGATGTAACACTGGAGCGTACCTTCCTGCAGAGTCGGCACAAATTCCCTGCCAAGCCGCGTAAAGCCCACCGCACCGGCAACCAGAATCAAGAGCGCAGTCACACCCATCAGCCACGAATGTTTCAAAGCGCGTTTAAGAACGCTTTCATAGCGCTTCTCAACCGCCATAAGCATTTTACCCGGCGCGTGTCCGGCTTTTCTATGATCTACCCTGTGCAGAATACGATAAAAAATAGGCGCTATAAGCAAGGCATAGATCATTGATCCGCACATCGTCGTCGTTACCGCAAATGCAAGCGGCCGAAACATTTTTCCTTCAACCGCGCCTAACATGAATATCGGAAGAAACACCACGATGATTACTGCAATTGCGAACACTATCGGTCTACCGACTTCCTGGGCGGCAGACAGAATAATCGATTGCGGCGCCGCTTCCTTGCCTCCTTCACTGATCGCTCTCTGTAGTTTCTCGACCATAATGATTGTGCCGTCAATGATCATACCAAGCGCTATAGCCATTCCGCCCAGCGATATCAGGTCTCCGGGCACACCGGCTCTTTCCATCATTATGAAACCGAACAGCATGGCGAATGGAAGAGAACAGACCATTATCAGCGCGTTACGCATATTTCCCAGGAACAGAAACGCGACTATAACAACCAGCACAAGCCCGGCCACAAGCGCGCTGCGCACTGTTTTGATACTGCCCCGCACCAGCGCCGACTGATCGTAGAAAGGTACTACCTTAACGCCTTCAGGCAGAGAGGAGTTAATCAGTTCGACCCGCTTTGCCAGAGCGCGTATTACTTCGAATGAGTTAGCGCCGTGCAGTTTATAGACGCCGCCAAGCACTACTTCCCGTTCGCCGTTAAGTATAGCCACACCTCTCCGCAGCGCCTGGCCAATAGATACTTCAGCAACGTCTTTTACCAGTATGGGCTTACCATCAATGGTCTTAATGACGGTATGCGAGATGTCCTCAACCATATTCAGACGGCCGAGACTTCTCACGATCAGCTCTTCATTGCCGCGCGTTATCAGGCCGGCCCCGACATTGGCATTGTTCAGTCTTACGGCTTCAATCACATCTTCTGTAGACATGCCGTATGCCAGCAGTTTTTCAGGTGACAGCCGCACCTCGTATTGCCGCACAAACCCGCCCTGACTGATAACTTTTGCAACACCTTCAACGGTTTCCATGTCTCGCTTCACGGTCCGCTCCTGGATCGTGCGCAGTTCCATAATGTCCCGGTCTCCGCCCTCAATAAAATAGGCAAGGATTTTGCCCATTCCACTGGCAATCGGTCCCATTTCCAGGCCATGCGGAAGACTCACGCCTTCCGGTATATCTTCCTCGGCATGTTTCAAACGTTCCGAAACAAGCTGTCTTGCCCTGTAGATATCAACATCTTCCTCAAAGTAGACGTTAACCGTCGACAAGCCTAATGAGGATATGGATCTTATTTGTTCAACACCCGGAATATTGCGGAGCGCAATTTCTACCGGCCGCGTAACAAGCTGTTCCACTTCTTCGGCAGCCATCCCCTCGCTCTCGGCAAACACCTGAACAAGATTCGGGCTGATATCAGGAAACGCGTCGATGGAAAGATTGGATAATGAAATAGCTCCAAACACACAAACCGACACTGTTGTCATAAAGGCAAGCAGTTTGTGTTTTAATCCTATATGTATAATTTTTTCGATCATGATACAGGTTTCCTTCCAACTCAGTGTGAGTGTCCATGGTGCGCGCCAACCGCACCACTTGCAGACTTGATAAACTCTGCTTTCAGATGAAAAGCATTCTCCGATGCAACAGCTTCGCCGGCGTGGAGCCCTGTTAGAACTTCAATCTGCTGTCCATCAGTAACACCGGTGGTTATGACTCTCACTTCAAAGGCGGCATCACCCCACACGAATACACAGGGATGATCATGCACCAACTGTACGCTTGTCTTCGGGATAAGTACGGCCTCCTTTCCTGAGGGTATATGAATACCGGCCTCCACGAAAGTTCCCGGCCGGAACCGGCCGGTGGGATTTTTCAGAACGGCACGTGCCAATGCCGTACGTGTATCCGACGCTACGAGAGGTGAAACAAACTCTATTTTCGTTTCAGACTTCGTGCCATCCGGCAGGCTGATCGTTACCGTATGTCCCTTCCGTACCGAAGAAATGGCATCCTGGCTGATCGCAAAGTCCACCCAGACACTGGAAAGATCGGCAACAACAAAGACCTTTGCTTTTTCATCCAGGATTTCTCCCTGCACTATATGTTTTTCAATCACTGTCCCGTCAAGGGGCGCAACAATCCGGTAAGAAGCAAATTCCTTCTCCGGCTCAGCCTCCAGTTGCGGCAGACTTGAAGTGTTTACTCCAAACGTTATCAGTTTCTGACGGGCACTGCGTTCAAGAATTTTTGTTTCTGCCAGGGCCTGTCTGGCAGCCAGAAAATCCTGTTCCGGCGACACCTTTTTCTCGAATAGAGCCTTCTCCCTGTTAAAAGTATCCTGAGCAAGTTTCAAACGTTCAACAGATGCCAGATACCGGGCCTTGGCTTCGGCAAGATCACGACTGCTGATTACAGCCAGCACCTGCCCTTTTTTGACCTGCTGACCAAGCACCGCCGAAACCTGCTGAACTACGCCGGGACTTTGCGGCACAACGTGCGCCATCAGATCAGAATTGACTTTAATCTCGCCCGGAACACGAATCCGCCGGTTAATAATTCCTCGAGCTGCACGGGTTATTTTTATATCCAGCCGAGCAACCTGCTCCTGTGTCACGGGAACCCGCCCTTCATTCTGGTATCCTTGTCCTCCCGAATGATCATGTGAGTCGCCTTCCGGTTCCGTCTGCGCGCGGCTGACGATTCCAGTCAACGCGCATAACGCAAAGCTCAGAATCATTAATTTACTATTCATAGTTTTCTTCATTTTGTTTTTCCTCCTTCTTGCTTCAAGAGCTCCTCAATGCTTGTTCCTGTGATTTTTTGTATATCGCTCAAAGCTATATGATAATCCAACAGCGCGTTCAGCAGGTTTCCTTTCGCGTCGAATAGACCACGCTGTGCATCCAGAACATCCAGAAATCCGAACTTGCCCTGCGCGTATCCTTTTCCTGCGGCGTCAAACGCTTCTTCCATTGCCGGGACTATCTTTGACCGAAGTGTCAAAACTCTTTTCCGGGCGGATTCCAGCCGGGCATGTGTTTCGGCCAGTTCTGTTGCCAGTCCGGTTTCTACTGCTTTCTGTTCCGCACGCGCTTTCGCAAGCTCATGTTTAGCGGCGGCAATATTGCCCTGATTCCGATCGAATAGCGGTAAAGGGAACCCTATCCCGAATGCCAGTGCTTCAGATCCATCTTCTTCAAATTGTTGTACCCCTGCCGTTGCAGTAAGATCGGGTAGCCGCGCGGCCTTCTCGGAAGCAAGCGCTGCCCGACGCAGCTTCAATTCAGCATTCCCCCGCGCCAGATCAGGATTAGAAGACAAACGCAGACGCAACATCTTCATTGACGGCAATGCATCGATAACGTTATCGAACTCGCCGACAACATTCTGAAAATGCGGCTGTTCCGCGCCCCACATAGCCGCCAGTTTTTTCCGGGCGATCAGGAGACGATTTTCGGCCTGCAACGCGTCAAGGCGCACCATTTCCAGTTCGGCAATACCTTTCGTGGCCTGCACGGGCGGTTCCTTACCCGCATCAACGCGCTCGCTAACAGCCCGGCTCGTCTGTTCCGCGAGAGCTACGGCTGAGTTTGCCAGCTCACGATGCTGCTGTGCGGCAATAACTTCAGTGAATTGCCGCGCTGTTTTCGTGAGTACATCCAGGCGTTTACTTTCATAATCCCAGCCCGCGAGTTCGCTTTCGGCTTCGGCAACACATACGCGCCGGTGTCTCTTTCTTCCCAGCTCAATCATCTGACCCAGTACGACGGACGATTCCGCCGCATCAAAGCCTTCACCACCTCTATCAAACTCCGCAACTTCAACCGCAATCTCAGGATTGGGCAGTAGACGGGCCTGCAGTATCCGTGCTTCAGCTGCCCGCATATTGTGAGAAAACGCTGCCAGCTCGGGATTCTTCATTAAGGCAAGAGTAAGAGCATCGCGTAAAGTTATTGTGTCCTGACTTTCGATCGTATCAACAGAGACAGCTTTATCCGCGTCTTCCGAAGAAGCATGAAACGCCTGAATATCTCTGCCGAGCGAACATGGAACCGGCCTTTTCGCTCCACGCGGACCGACACAGCCGGCGACCATGAATGTCGCGGTTAGAAAACACGTTAATTTAAGTGTCATATTTTTTCTCCATATAGATATGTATTAATCAGATAAATGATAAGGAATAGTTCTCAGGCATAATTTGCCTGATGAAACTAATCGGGAATACTTCGGAGTGTATCAGATCAAGAGAACTGTAGTGCGAATTCGGGCGAGAGAATACGCGGCACTTGCTGACGCAAGTGTCGCGGTAAGTTTTCCTGTCCGGATCTCACGTACAAAGTCTGTAAGATCCGAAGTCTTGCAAGAAGAGACATATTTGAATCCATCATGCTGATGAGAGGAAAGCAGGTCCTTTTCGATCAGAGCGAAAAGAGGTATATCTATGCAGCAATCTTCAGCCGCCAATTGATGTGTATCTTTCGAATCAGACGGAACAGACTCACGATGTTCTTCTGAGGAACAACAGCCGTGACCGCCTGTTGCGACGATTGCCGTATGTCCATCCTCGCCAATGCATATTGCCATACCCTGCATAACGGGTACCGCAAGTGACAGGCAGAACACAAGCAACATTCCTTTATTCAGAAACTTCTTCATAAGAGCTTAGTATGATAAGATATATCCCTACAAAAATCAAGTTCCATTAAAAGTAAAGGACTTCATCACCTTTATATATTTTTGTCTGCTGCCATGAGTTTAGAATGTCGGCCGATCCAATGCCTTGCTCCTGGTCAATCCGATCCAGCTTAACTTTCGTAACGAATACTCTCTTCCCATCTTCGTTACGCATGATGGTCAGATGCGGTTCGGGCCTGTTCTTACTCTTTTCCGCGATCCCTCGGTACTGCTTCATGAATTCATCCGTTAAATTCAGTACCACAAAATTACAGTCTTCATTAACAACCGCGACACTACCCTTCCTGCCTGGAGTGATACTGTTCCATGCCACAAAATGCTCCGGATTCTTTGGCCCTCTTTTGATTATTTCTTCGAGCTTTTCTATTTCAAGTTTCTGCTCATTAATTGTCTCTTCTTTGAAAACTATTGTGCTTTCATGTTCAGCTGCAGCATCATTCAACTCCGCGACCTCCTGTTTACACACTTCAATTGCCTTATCACGATTTTTCAGCTTATCCTCCATCGCAGTAATTTCTTTGTCGTGACTATCGATTTGATTAAGCGCTGTTCTCAGGTTTTGCTTTCTTTCGTTCAGCTCGGTTATCGCGCTGACAAGTTCTTCCCGGGTACCGCGAAGGTAATGTCTTGTTTTGTTCAAACGCTCCAACTGCTGCTGCGCGTTAACGGTAACTTCATCCAAAACCTCCTGCATAGTGCCGGGCCCTTCGACCAAACGATTACCCGACAAAGGATCTTTCATGGGCTTCAAAGTTATCGGGTCAATTCTGTAATAACACATGAGTTGGTGCATTCGTTTCGAGAGATCCATGGTCTGCAAGGCATCAATTTCAAGCTCATGCGGGAATGTTTGCCAGAAATCGGACCGTTCAGGATTGTCGATCAACTCGGAAGTGACCTCGCCAAGATCACGCTCAGGATAATCGGGCCTGTCATTATAAGGGGGTATATCCTCCTCAATCATGGCAGACACAGTTATTATGGCGCTTTCCAGTTTTCTAATGCGTCCCTGCAGCAGCTCGCGTTTCCGGAAAAGCATATTGCCGAGAACCGCACTGCTGATCGCCAGAATCAATAATACTATAATAAGAGTCCTGAGTAGTTTTTTCATGATTTTGCCTCCTTTTTTAGCTGATTTTCGCTGGTGTCTGCTTAATCAGCTTTTAAGGCCGGAACATTGCATGAGTCTTCGTCGTGCAATGTTCGGGCCAAGATGGTCATGTCCTTACCATCTTGAAGACATCGAAGCACTACCCTGTCCTGTTCCGGGTCTATTGCTACGACCTTGAATTTACTGCCCTGAACCTCAAGAATATCATCTTCCCAAACGCGATTCTTTTTATCGTCTGTTACGGATACAAGATGCGCGATATATTTCTTATCTTCCGTGTATTTATCTACGATCAGAACGATTTTCTGTCTGCCGCGCTGAAGGGTCAGTTCGGATACATCGCTTTTTTCACGATCCCCTACTCCACGAATAAACTTTTTCTCACTTTTAAATTCGTGTTTAACAACTTTAAATCCATCAAATTCGTCACCCATTTCAACAAAGTACGTCTTTTCATTGTTCCGTGTATTAATCTGGAATTCCAATGAGCCGTTCGGCAGTTTGTTTCTGGCTTTATATTCCAGCGCGAAGGGTTCTATTTTTTCGAGCCTGAATATTTCTTCCTTATTGAAGTTACTGAGTGCGGCAATACTTCCGGCGCCTACGGTTAATATGGCGCAACTGGTTATTGCGGCCATTTTCAACTGATACATTAACATCGCTTTGATTGCTCCTTTTGCGATAAGCGCGGCTTCAGCACAGGTGCCGGCGGCGTTTGTACCGACAAGGACCGCTGTGGTGCAGGATGTTATAAGCTCCGCGGACGCGGCTTCTGCGCTTCGCGAAACCAGAAATGCTGAAAGTGCGGGGAGTGACAGAACAATTCCTTTTCGAGCAAAGAATCTTTTCATTTTATCAAGCGCGCGTGAGACCCGTTTGGTCGCGGTATTCTCTGAAATACCCAGAGTCTCTCCTACTTGCGCGAAGCTGGCTTCCTGACAAAAGCGAAGGAGGATAATCTCCCTGTCTTTACTGCTTAAACAATCAAGAGCAGGGTCTAAAAGCGGCATGATCTCACGCCATGTGTTTGATTCTTTTTGTTCCGTTGTTATCATCTTTTGATTTTCCGCCGCAATCTGTTCACGTTCTCTTCGTCGTTTATGTCCGCGTACTGCTTCGGAAGCAGCGTATCGCGTGGTTCTGAACAGCCAACCGGCCAGGCTTTTTGCTTTTCTTTTGTATAGCCGGGGCGCTTTCCGGGCCAGGACCATAAACACCGCCTGTGTTATATCATCCGCATACACGGCTCCGGCCCGCCGTAAAGCACAGGAGTAAACCATCGGCGTATGACGCTGAACAAGTTCACCGAATGCTGTCTCCGAGCCTTCATTTACATACTGATCAAGCAGACACCAGTCATTCATATCTCTAACCTCTACATATACACGGCCACTGACTCATAATTCCTGACATAAAAATCTTATCTATTCCCCCATAACACACACAAACACTTCCCAGCTCGGATGGTCGTTCGGGCAGTAATCACCAAAAATTATCTGCTGCCACGGCTCAAGGCATAATTGACCGTCCATTACCACAAATGTTTCAGAACATCCAACAACGGTGGAGCGGATGTGGGCATGTCCGTTTTCATCATTCCAGCGCTGGGAATGTTCGTAATACTCATCGCGCGGCGCTATTTTCTCGAGCGCTTTCTCAAGATCAGACAAACAGCCAGGCTCATATTCAAGCGTACTGATTGTGCATACTGATCGGCCGGCCTGTACTGTTGCCTGTCCGTTCTTAATGCCTGCTTCATTTACAGTTTTCTGGATGTCGGCGGTAATATCTCTGACATGATGTCCAGCTGGCATATGATAAGTAAGCTTTTTTGTGTTAACCTTCACGTTTTCCTCCTTAAGGTTTATTCAGTTGCTACTGAAAAAGTATTGAACAGAAGGTAACAAAGGAAAGAAAGGTTTATTTATAACGGCTTATTCACATATACGAGATCATACGTAAATGAAAAGAACGTTTACTTGCCGGGTTGAGTTACCTGCTGGACCTCATTTGTCTTTTTATTTCGAATCACACCAACCGGCCCACCATCGACAGGAGGAAGGACACCTTCCTTGACAAGTTGAGCGTCTTCCTCAGGGGTTAATTGAATTGGTAAAGCCGGCGCTTCCCCTTTGCGAATAAGCTGCAAATTGTATTTCCTGAGATGTTGATCAAGCTCTTCGCCTTTTAGTTTAGACGCAGGCTGCTCAACGCGCCGTTGACGCATCGCTTCTAGTCTCCTTTCGCGCAGCTCACTATATGATATCTTACGACTTTTGCTCTTGATTATTGGCGGATTAATCCATGCAGCGACAAGACGATTTGTGGAAATAGGAAATAAGCCAACGTTAACTTCCTTCAACTTGGCTTCGACAAGCTCAGTGTATTCCTGCAATGTCGCGGCCTTATTGCTCTTAACAGTGATGCTTGCATCAACACCTCGAACCACCTCTACTCGTTTACCCGTAATGTGCGTATAATGATCGCACACGAGACTGAGGGGTGTGTTATCGAAATGGAAAAATATCTCTATGGGCTCATTTGCAAATACGCTTAATGCCACACACAAGACGATAACTCCGAATATATATTTTCTTGTTTCCATTATTCTCTCCTTGTCCAACATTATTCCTGGAACGCAATCTTCAGGCTAGCGTACTGTCTAATAAATAATGTCCTCAAACGCCCGCTTTGTTACATCATTCCAAATCCCCAAACCATGCATGCTGTAAACTTAACTGAATATACGGGTTCGACTTTACTTATATATAACACTATACTCGCGGCGAGAAAAAATAATGGTTTTATCTTATCTACTCTTAGCTTTTATTCTTATGCCGATTATAGAGCTGATAGCGCTTGTTAAAGTGCATCATCTGATCGGATTCGAATATACTATAGCGATAGTTGTTCTTACAGGCGTTGTCGGCGCGTTTCTGGCAAAAGCGCAGGGTATGGTTGTCATGGCGCATATACGCCGGGACCTGGCTGAAGGCCGAATGCCGGCACCTAGACTTATTGACGGCGTAATGATATTAATAGCCGGTGTCCTGCTGATCACTCCGGGCTTAATTACCGATACTATCGGGTTCATGCTTCTGCTTCCTCCGGTAAGAGCTTCGATCCGGGCATGGCTGCGCAAAAAGGTGGAACAGAAACTCAGGGAAGGTTCAGCAAATATGACCATATGGCGGTGGTAACAGGAAATGTAATGGGTGATTTCAAAAGTTTAATAACGAAAAGATACAGCTGCCGGTCTTATAAAAAAGACCCTGTCCCGCAGGAACATATCGACTTGATCCTGGAAGCAGGACAAACAGCGCCGTCGGCATGCAATAAGAAACCATGGCGCTTTGAAGCTGTTAAGGACGAATCCCAACGCAAACGAATTGTAGAGGAAGGTTTTCTCCCCGGTTTTTCCATGCGCTGGGCACTGAATGCGCCTGTACTGATTGTGCTCGGTATCGAGCGGTCTGTTATTACGCATCGTGTCGCGCCAAAGATTTCGGGTATTGATTACGCGCTTATTGATATCGGTATCGCGGGTGAACACATAGTTCTGCAGGCGACCGAACTTGAACTCGGCACCTGCTGGATCGGCTGGATCAGACCCGGACAGGTACGAAATATTATCGGCTGGCCTAAAAGCATTGAACCACAAGCTATTATTAGCGTAGGCTCATGCAATGATCAGGCGAAAGAGACAAGAAAGAAAGATTAGATGGTTAAGAGATTTATAAAAAAATGGGGCCGAAAAATATTCGGCAAGAACGAGACGACAGAAAAAGAGCCGAAGGCAAAGCATGTGGACAAACCTGTCCGACAACACAAGACATCGGGCAAATCAAAGGCGAACCAATCCAAGCCACATCATGAACGCTGGTCTTTGAACGATTTTGATGTTCCGCCAAAGAAAGACACTATACGGTTTCATGACTTTAATCTGCCTATACCGATAATGCATGCTATTCATGATCTTAAATTCAAATACTGTACTCCTATCCAGGCCAAAGTATTGACCCATGCCTCGGAACTGCAGAACATCTCCGGACGCGCGCAGACCGGGACAGGTAAAACCGCGGCTTTTCTGATATGCATATTCGCCCGGTTCCTCACCGATAACAGACAGCAGAGAAATCAAAGACCGGGAACACCGCGTGCTTTAATTCTAGCGCCTACCCGGGAATTGGTGATGCAGATCACAAAAGACGCCCAGCTACTGGGCAAATATTGTCCGTTCCGCTGTATGGCTGTATATGGCGGAATAGATTTCGAAAAACAGCGCAAGGAACTTGAGAGACGGCCTATCGATCTGATCGCGGCAACACCGGGCAGGCTGCTGGATTTCAAAAGACGCGGAGTCCTTGACCTGAAGCAGGTGGAAACACTGGTTATTGACGAAGGCGACCGTATGCTGGACATGGGCTTTATCCCGGATGTGAGTCAGATCATTCGAGCAACACCACCTAAAGACAAGCGGCAGACCATGCTGTTCAGCGCCACTTTGACTGAAGATGTTCTTCGGCTGGCTTCACAATGGATGCCGGATCCGGTGATTTGCGAAGTTGATCCCGAACAGGTCGCTGTTGATACCGTTAAACAGATAACTTATATGGTGAGCGCTCATGATAAGTTCAAATTATTATATAACCTGCTCAACATGGAGAAGATGGAAAGAATTCTTATTTTCGGCAACCGTCGTGACACAACACGGCGGCTGACGGATAATCTTAAACGGCACGGTATCCAGTGTGAATATCTTTCAGGCGCGGTGGATCAGGATAAGAGACAGAAAATACTTGATGGTTTTCGTAAAGGCAGAATCAGGATTGTAGTGGCAACCGATGTTGCAGGCCGCGGCCTGCATGTAGACAACATCACGCATGTGATCAATTATGAGTTTCCCTATGAACCCGAGGACTACGTACACCGCATTGGGCGAACAGGCCGGGCCGGTATTAAGGGTACATCAATTTCATTTGCCTGTGAGGATGAATCATTTGTAATACCCGAAATTGAAGAATACATAGGCCAGCCTTTGTCCTGCACTGTTCCGGACCCTGAACTGCTGAAGCAGACTCCAGCGCCAACTGCTGTCGAAAAGAAGACAAGCCACTCACGCAGTAAGCAGACCGGTCGACCGAGGAGAAGATGAGACCTGATGCTGAAAGAAATTTAGGCAGGCAGCCTATTGCGGAACTTATGGCGGAACACGACATTAAAGCACACGATATTGTAGCTGCCTCAACTGAGCAGATTACCCACAAAATGGTATCACGCGCCTGCAAGGGCAGAAGATTAACAATAAATTCAAAAACTAAAGTTCTAAACGCTTTGAACAGATCTACCAAAAAACAATATCTTCTAAATGACCTCTTCAACTATTGATAATGCATCACATCAAATCTGCCCGTTATGTGAATCTACTGTCCTCACAATGATTCATAATGACAAGGATCGCGCCTATTTCAGATGCAAAACATGCGAACTGATATTTGTACCGCCCGCCCAGTTTCTTTCTGCGGAAGAGGAAAAGACCCGATACGATCTGCACCAGAATAATCCTGATGATAAAGAATATCGCAGATTTTTAAGCCGATTATTTGTTCCCATGCAAAAGCGCCTGGCACCGGAAAGCCGCGGATTGGATTTCGGGTCGGGCCCCGGCCCGACCCTGTCGTTGATGTTTGAAGAAGCGGGTCATTCCATGGTGACATATGACCAATTTTATGGCGGTACACTTTCCGCGCTGGAAGATGAATATGATTTTATCACAGCAACCGAGGTAGCGGAACATCTGCGCGATCCCAAAAAAGAGATGGATAAATTATGGGCCTGCCTGAAACCCGGCGGCAGTCTGGGGCTGATGACTAAACTCGCTCTGGATACGGATAAGTTTAAGGACTGGCACTATATAAAGGATCTTACCCATATTTGTTTTTTCTCACGTTCTACCTTTGAATGGTTGGCTGATCGCTGGCAGGCGGAGCTTACTTTTATAGATAACGATGTAATTCTTTTTAAAAAAACGGATTGTTGCCTGTCCCCGTAAAACATCCCGTCCCCGCTACTTCTTCTTTTTCTTGTCCTGACCCTGACGGATCAGGTGCGTTCCGCCCAGATCACCGGCTCTGGCTTTTTCAAGGTCAGTCCAAAGAGTACCAGGCCCGGTATGAATAATGTTTATAACAACATCCTTATTCAATTTGTTGGCAAATTCCCATAGGCCATAGGCAACCGGATCATCAAAGGCTTCAACTTTTAAATCCATACCTACGGCTTTCTCGCCTTCCACCTTTTTAATAGCTTCCGCCTTTGCTGTCTCGAGTTTACGTACGATATTGGCTTTGACTGCTGATGTATCCTTGACGATCTCGGCAACTTGTTTCATTGCCTGCGCTTTAATCTCGGCAACCTGTTTGTCCTGATCTGCGCGGATCTCCGCCTTGATCTTATCTGTTTCTTTGGCCACCTGCTGACGGCGCTGATCGATCAGGGCCATCTGCGTATTCAGTTCTGCCTCTTTCTTTGCCGTATTCTGCTTTTCTTTGTTCGTAAGATCCTGCTCAATAGCAATACTGGCCTGTTGTATAGGATCCAGGATCTGGGTCGGCACTTCAACGTGACGGATTAACGCATTATGAACAATAATGTTTTTATCCTTAAGAGTGGTGGCCAAAGCTTTGGTAAGCTCATTCTGAAACTTTTCGCGGCCTTCACCCACAATAAAATCTTTTGCCCCATACTCCGAACCCTTGTTACGGGATATCGATGTAATCTGAGGCATTATGATTTTGTCGATTACCGCCGGCAAATCGCCGAACTTGCTGTATATCCACGCTATCTTGCCCGGAAGCAGTTCTATTTCCACGGTCATATCCAGACGGATATTAAATCCGTCACGTGACGGGAATTCAACAAATTGAGACACCCCAAGTGTCGCCATTGAATCACCCTGCAAGTATTTCTTTTTTACCCGTTCAATATCTATGGCTTCCTGCTTGGCGGGTGCAGCTTGAGTATTGCTTGCGCTTTTCCAACCCTGCTTGCTGCGTATACTTTTTGACAGATAGTCGGCACGTTTCTGTTTCTGTTGTTCCAGCATTTTGGTGTTCAACACATTCATGGCTTTATTTTGGGCAGACAACTGGCCCTTTGTAATCACTGCTCCGCCCCCTTTACCCAGCAAAGACACCTGGTTAACACCTATTTCAAGAACATCAACTTTGAACTCCTTACTGTTCACATAATAGAGGCCCGGCTGCAGTATATCTTCCTGTACACCCTTCTGGTTCTTCCTCGCAAATGCTCCGGGTTCCGACTGATTACCGGACAAGGAAGTAACAACCCCTGCATAACCAACAGGAATACTTACCGCATCAACCATTTCTATTGAATATCCATAGGTATTGATCCGATATTTTCCAGGGCCAAGCACCCTGCGCCAGATACCTTTTTGTCCCTGATCAGCAAGAAACTCACCGGAAGGAAGCTCCCGCCCAACTTTGGATGTAACAATTCCTATTTTACCCGGCAGAATTGTAATCACAGACCTGATTTCATGAGCGTAAAAAATAGGGTTGAGAAAATGCCGGCCTTCGCCCAATACTTTTTTGCGTATACCCTTCTGATTATCATCCGCCAGAATCTGATCGGCAGGAAGCGGTTTCCCTATCTTCGCCGTTATGATAGCCATTTCGTTGGGCTCAACATAGAAGCGGCAGAAGCCCCAGGTCCAGAGCAGCCAGATTAATCCACATATTCCTAAAACAGTACTTAATAGTCCAAATAGATTTTTCTTCATTTTGACACCGCCTTTCCCTTTGGCAGATATGGCGCAAACAATGCACCCAACCCATCGTTCTCGTCCGAGCTGATCACACTCCTTATCCTTGGCCCGATCCGCTGGTAGAAAATATATCTCGATAAATTCATTCCCGAATCAAACGCCCGCACTTTCTGTCCCAGAACATTGGCTTCTGCTATATTCTTCGCACGGATAGCATCCTGTTCTCCGCTCGCCATCAACAGAATAGATTCCGCGGTAAATGCCGCTGCCTCATAATTAACTTTGGCAACTTCTAAATCTTTTTTTGCGGCAATAACACGCACTTCCTGATCCTGCCTGGCCTTGATCACATCCATGATCCTGGCTGTGTCAGCCTGTACCCGCTCCTTATTCTGAATGGCAAGCATCTCCTGCCTTGTCAGTTCAGCTTTTGATTTTGCCTGTTCAAGCTGTTGTTCATATTTCTTGGCATCCTGACGCGCCACCTCTCTGTTACGGCTGATACTCGCGATTTCCTGCGGAACAATGATTTTACGAATAAGCACGGACTTGATATCCACCCCCCAATCAACGCATTTATTTCTCAGATGACTTTCCAGCTCATTTTGAAATTTCTGCCTGGTTTCACCCACAATGAAATCGATTGCAGGGTGTTTACTTCCTTCAATACGGCTGAATCCGCGGGCACGCGGCATGATAACCTTTTTGGTGATATCGTCCATATCACCTACACGATGTGTCAGTAATGCTGCATCTTTACGTGTAAGAGAAAACTCAATAGTTCCTTCGACAGTCACCGTAAACCCATCCAGCGTCAGAAAGGCAATAACGTCACTACCACTCATTTCAAAGCGCTGGCTCTGCAGATTTACCTCTACAACACTTACCATGTACGGATGCAGATAATATGTTCCCGGATCCAGAACATTCGCAATAACCCCTTTCATATCCGGCCCAACAACAAACAGGTTTCTCAGTTCCGGTTTAATATCGTTGTTAAGCACATCCTGCCCGGTTAATGCTGTCACAACCCCGACATGACCCGGTCGAATCGTTATCGCATCAAACAAATCCAACTGATACGCATAAGGATTAATACGGTATTTACCGGGCCGCAGCACATCGCTGAGAATACCTTTGGTGTTTTCAGCGGCAATAATACGATCTTCAGGCAAGTCATTGCCATAGAGTCTGGTTTTTACGCCCAGCTTGCCTGACGGTATATCAACGACCTTATGCATTTTCCAACCCCAAGTGTAGGGATTACGAAAATGACGGCCTTCCGCAAGCACCTTCAGCTGGATCCCCTTTTGATTCGGCGCCATGATTTCTCCGGCCGGAAGATTTTCTCCCGTTTTCTTGATTAAAACGGCAATCTCATTTGCCCTGGGTTCAATACGACACCCAAACCAAATAAAGAGCGGTATAAAAAGAAGGAACGCAAAGAAAATAAAGCCGCCTGCCGCCTTTAAGTTTAAGGCAGGGGGTATATTTTTCATCCCACCCGGAATCAACGATCTTATGTCATTCATTATCATCTCCTGATTTTGTTTTTCTTTCACTACTGTTAAATCGCGCATAAGCGCCGATCAATGTCGCCACCGGAAAAATCTCGGTAAACGGAATTGTGCAATAAACTATTTTCTGTACGCCTGCGACAGCTGAAATAGCCGAGATCGAAGCAACCCAAAAGCCTGCGGCGGCTCCAACAAGTAATCCGCACATGATTCCGACTAGACCAAATGTGGCCAGATCCATTAAATCTATAATCAAGCCGCCGACAATAGGTCCGAAAGCACGTTCATATCTGCAGAAAGTACCGGGCGCCGGCTCTTCCTTCTTTTCCTGTTTATCTTCAGGCGGGAGAACATCGTCAGGTATTAAACATTCCTGATTTGACGACACAGGAAACCTCCAGATATTACATGTATACGACAGCTCCAAACCCTCACCATAATCACACCCCATTAACACTTTCGAGTTTAATCAAACAAATAGAATTAAAGCAAGCATGAACGGGTCTGTGTGTTCACCTCTGCTGCCGAGAGCAGAGAAGCTTCGCTTCCAGCCTTCGTCCACTACAGCGGACTACGGCCTGGCAGGCAGGGCAGGCGAGATGCGTCCCTCTGTTATTCCATCAGGAAAATCTGTTCCATATCGCTCCAGTATGAGCCTTCTTTACGGGATGGAAGAGGTATCTGGCATGGCGCGGTTTCTTTAAACCATTTCTGTGTTTCAGGATCATCAGCTATCCTGCGAATATCATCTTCAAAACTATCGCCTGTATACTCAAAGTACTTAACAAGATACTTTTTGCCTTCCAGCTCTGTTATATAAATGGAGAAATTACTCAAATTGGATTGTTTGAGACGTTTTTTTATCGAAGGCCATACATTCGCATGAAGCTCCCTGTAATAAGCTTCTTTCTCCGGGTTAAGTCCGATGATAGACCCAAACCTTTTTACTTTCATGCTTTCCTTCTTCCCCTGCATCAAACCTTCTAACCTGATCACTGCATGAGTTCAGAGTGACGAATCTGTAAGGCGTGCGATGTTCAGGCTACTTCTCCTGCGCTATCTCCGAAACTATACACTTATTGAACAGCCATTTTCTGCCTTTCTTCAACAGCACACACTTAATCACTCTTATCTCCCGCACTGCTTCATCAGCCCTGGTCTTTCCTTCAAGTTTTGCACAAAGCTCCACATTCGCGCTGTTTTTATCAACCAAATCAATATTTATATTTTGAAAAGACAAACTCATCACACTGAATTGATCCCTGAACATCGTCATGATTTTAACGGCTTCATTTTTCGAACAAATTTCCTGAGTAACGCCAAGCCATTTCATATCTGCAGATTGAATTTCGCAGGGATCTGTCAGTAAATCCATAACCGAGGCACCTTTAGTCGCCATCACCAGAACACTCTCCTCCCTTTCCTTCGCCATGTGCTTCGACATACGGGAAAACTGTTTTTTGATTTTCCGCCTATCATTCGGCATAAGAAAAACAACTACTCCGACCAGAACCGCAGCACAAACTATCCCTGTAATTATACTTTTCATCTTCATTAAATGAATCCTCCATTATAATTCTGCGGATTCCCGATATTCGGGAACCATAACATTCCAGCCTTTATCCGATTTGATAAAATCGGCAAACGCGAGGGCCGCTTCTTCTTCACCATGCGTAACAAAAACCCTTGAAGGCGCGCTGGTAAAGCCTGACAGCCATTTCATCAGTTCGTTCCTGTCGGCATGTGCGGAAAAGCCGTTTATCTTTCGAATCTCCGCGTGAACATCATACTCACTGCCATGTATTCGTACGCGCTTCTCCTTATTTATCAGCCTGCGGCCCAGAGTTCCTGTCGCCTGATAACCGATAAACAGAATAACACTTTCTTCTCTTTCAATGTTCTGTTTTAAATGATGCTTGATTCTTCCGCCGGTACACATGCCGGACCCCGCAATTACAATATAAGGATCCTTACGTTCATTTATCGATTTTGATTCTTCCGTTGACATCGAAAAGACCAGATTAGGAAAATCACATGGATGCATGCCGCGATACAAAAGCTGAAGCGTCTTTTCATCAAAAAGCTCCTTATGCTTCCTGAACACTTCTGTAACTCTTATAGCCATCGGGCTGTCCACTATAATCGGGATCTGCGGGATACGTTTATCCTGAAGAAGCAGGTTTATGTGGTAAAGAAGCTCCTGGGTGCGTTCCACCGCAAAACTGGGTATTACAACATTACCGCCCCGTTTAACGGCGGCATTAATTGCATCGGCAAGTTTGTCCGGTATCTCATCATTATTCTCATGCACCCTGTTGCCGTAAGTGGACTCAACAACAACATAATCAGCATGATCAAAAGATGTAGGATCACATATAATAGGCACATTCCATCTGCCTACATCGCCGGAGAAAATAATAGTTTTCTGTTTAGATTCTTCACCAAATTTAATTTTTATCATGGAAGAACCCAATATATGGCCGCCCTCATGAAAAGAAACTGAAACATTATCATTCAAGCTCAGCGGTTGTTTGTATTCAACTTTGGAAAGCATTGGTACAGCAGCCTCTGCGTCGACAATTTCATAAAGAGGGACAACAGGGTGTGGCCCTGTTCTGCCTTCTCTTGCATGCCGTTTCTTCTTATAGGCAGCATCATATTCCTGGATTTTGGCGGAATCCAGCATAACGATCTCGGCTATTTCAGCTGTCGCAGGCGTACAGAAAATATTTCCTTTAAACCCTTCCTTGACGAATTTAGGTAAAAGTCCGCAATGGTCAAGATGCGCATGGGTAAGAAGCACCGCATCTATCTCAGAAGGGTTCACGGCAAAGGGCTCCCAATTACGACTCTTAAATTTCCGTTCCTGATAAAAACCGCAATCGACAAAAAGTTTTAACCCGCATATTTCCAGCATATAACACGAACCGGTAACATTCTGCGCGGCACCTAAAAACGTAATCTTGTTTCCATTACTCATACAAATCCCCTTATAGGTTTATTCACCCTGTACTGTTATAATAAGCCTTCTCGATCGCGGTTTTACGTCACATTCCAGCAGGAAGATCTGCTGCCAGGTGCCAAGTACAGGCCGGCCTTCTGTAATGGGGACGGTAAGTGATGGGCCCAATAACGTAGCCTGCAGATGGGAATGACCATTCCCGTCGTGCCATGCCTGTTCATGCCCGTAATGCGTGCCGGGCGGGATCAGGTTATCCAGTATCTCCGAGATATCAGACTGCAGGCCGGGCTCGAATTCGATCGCGCCTATACAGGCTGTACTGCCGACATTAAAAACATGGACCGTTCCTGTCCGGATACCGGAACGTTCAATGATGTTCGAAACATGCATAGTGATATCGTGAACATCACGATGTCCGGTTGTTTCGATTAGAATCTCTTCCTGACAATTCATCGTATCGCTCAGTATGAACCAGCAACCTGAACATTGCACGAATAAACTGGTTAAACATACTTCCGCATGATAGAAAAATGATCAAACAAGCAGGAGAAGATCATGAGCGAAATAAAGGTTGAACATAATCCAGGCGAAGAGCGGTTAGGCGGCATAGGGGTAAAGGAGTGGCCGATCTGGACCAAGGAAACATCTGAGTTCCCATGGGAGTATGACAATCAGGAAACATGCTATTTCCTGGAAGGTGATGTTATGGTCACCCCGGAAGGAGGGGCGCCCGTGGAAATGGGGAAAGGCGATTTAGTTACATTCCCGCAGGGGATGAAATGCAAATGGGAAATTCGTAAGGATGTTAAGAAGCATTACAACTTTGGGTAAATCCCCTATTCTGTTGTCTTGATTTCTTTGCTTATACAGTGTAAAATCGGTTTTTAGTTAATTTATGCTGTATCATTGCGGACACACAATAAGGAGGATCACTGTTATGAGGAAGTTATTATGCTGGATGAGTGTTTTTGTATGGCTGTTGGCCGCAACGTCTGCATTAGTCTTCACGGGCTGCGAGAAGGATGATGACGATGATGATTCAGCGAGTTCAGGCGGGCTGTCAATAACACCTGCTTCGGCTTCTCTTGTGGCAACAAACACTTCCACCGTAACATTTACCGCCAACGGCGGTACCACGCCTTATGCATGGAATGTGAATAACAGTCTGGGCTCATTGGTGAGTTCGGGAAATACGGCAATCTATACGGCAACAACAAATGCGGGAACAAATTTCGTTACTGTCACAGATGCTGCAACAAATGCTGTAACCGCAACAGTCACGCAGAATTAACCCGCATATTGCATGAACAAAACGAAAAGGGAATTGTAAAAGCTTTGCAGGGCGGCAATTATGAGCTTTTTCTATATGAAATGCAAAACTATCACGTGACCACGTTGGCACATGGAACGTGACTCACGTGGCACTTTATAATTCCAATGTTTTCGGATATTTTTCATTTTGTTCACAAGCAAGGCCAGTCCAGATCACATAATCACCTTTGTTCTCAAGGGTAACGCAGTATGTTATACAGCATTACCCTTGACGCCGCGGTGCTTACGCAATCTGAACTGGTGCAATAATGCGGCTGAGAAAATTATAAATTATGAACGATAAATGATGAATTAATAACTTCAAGACAAACAATGCAATGTCTTCTTGCCTGCGTGCATCATTCATAATTTATTCTAATACTGCTCTGATCCGGCGGACGCCGGCACTGGATGCTTCTTCTTTTTTAATCCTGAAACGACCCAACTCAGCTGTGTTCTCCACGTGAGGACCACCGCATACTTCTTTTGAAAAATCACCTGCTGAATATACTTTAACCTGTTCACCGTATTTCCCGGTAAACAAAGCCATGGCTCCGACTTTTTTAGCGTCTTCCAGTGTCATCATTTCCATTGTTACCGGAAGCTTGCGATTGATCGTTTCATTAATCAGGTTCTCTACTTTTTCAATTTCTTCCGGCGTCATTTTTGCCGGATGCGAGAAATCGAAACGAAGCCGTTCTGCGGTAATATTAGATCCTTTCTGCTTCACATGATCACCAAGCACTATTTGCAGGCTCTTATGTAAAAGATGTGTGGCGGTATGCAATCGCTTCGTTGCTTCGGAAGCGTCCGCAAGGCCGCCTTTAAAAGCCTTGTCCGCGCCCTGCTTTGACACTTCTCTATGTTTTTTAAATGCTTTGTCAAAGCCTTTTCTGTCCACGGTAAGATTTTGCTCTTTGCAAATCTCTTCCGTAAACTCGAGAGGAAATCCACATGTATCGTACAGACGAAATGCCACACGCCCTGAAACCACGGTTTGATCATGTTTTTTAAGGTTTTCAATCACCTTGTCCAGTTCAGCTGTACCCTTGGTTAAGGTTTTCTCGAACTTCTCTTCTTCCTGAACCAGCGCGGTAACAATCGTTTCTTTGTTTTTTTCCAATTCAGAATAAACATCACTGTAGTTTTCGATCACGCATTCGGCCAACGACTTTGAAAAACCCACTTCCAAACCAAGCTGTTTCGCGTAACGTACCGACCGCCTTATAAGACGTCTTAAAACATATCCCTGCCCGAGGTTGCCGGGAACTATTCCCTGTTCATCACCTGCGATAAATACCGAACTGCGAATATGATCCGCAATTACTCTGAATGCATGATCAGATTTTTCGTTTTCACCTGTTTTTTTGCCGGACAAATCCTCCAGCACGGCGATTATCGGGATAAAGAGCTCTGTTTCAAAAACAGTATTTTTCCCCTGCAGCATTGCAATAGTACGTTCCACTCCCATACCTGTATCAACATTGTGCTGGCCGAGCTTTACGTAATCACCATTTTTAGTTTTCTCATACTGCATAAAGACATCGTTCCATATCTCAAAATACTTTCCACAGGAACAGCCGGGCTTACAATCCGCGTTACAAGCCTCTTTGCCCGTATCAATAAACATTTCCGTATCAGGTCCACAGGGCCCGGTTTCTCCGGCGGGCCCCCACCAGTTGTCTTTCATAGGGAGCGCGTAAATACGTTCATCAGGGATCCCCAGCTTTTTCCATATATCAACAGATTCGATATCCATGGGAACAGATTCATTACCTTCAAAAATTGTCACCGATATCTTTTCGGGATCAAATCCGAGATAATCACCGGAAGTGAGAAATTCATATGAATAAGTTATAGCGTCTTCTTTAAAATAATCGCCTAGAGACCAATTGCCGAGCATTTCAAAAAAAGTTAAATGTGTATTATCGCCCACTTCATCTATATCACCTGTGCGAATACATTTCTGGCAGTTACAGAGTCTCTTCCCTTCAGGATGCGGTTCGCCGAGCAGATAAGGAACCAGCGGATGCATACCCGCGGTAGTAAATAGAACTGTAGGATCATTCTGGGG
Organism: Verrucomicrobiota bacterium; assembly: GCA_042565725.1. Lineage (GTDB taxonomy): Bacteria > Verrucomicrobiota > Kiritimatiellia > UBA8416 > JBHORK01 > JBHORK01. The sequence goes on along the minus strand of JBHORK010000018.1, from coordinate 6,402 downwards.
GATCAGTGAACTGCCGGAAATGACAGCATGTCCTTTATTCCGGAAAAAGCCCAGGTACATATCTCTGAGTTCATTTGCTGTCATATTGCGTATTTCGTTAAGCGTATTTCGTATCTCGCTCGCCCTGAACCGTGACGAAGTCTCTGGTCCATGGGTATCTCGTGAAGCGTATTTCGTAAAACGCTTGCCACGCCGTAGCTTCCAAGCGAAGGCGGGTGAAGCGTAATAATTGCAGACCCGTCGCTTTTTAGCCTTCCGCTGTTTTTGCCTGTATTTTTTCTATCATCTTAGCGAGCAGTTCCGGATTATTCTCAAGATTAACTATCGAGGCTTCATGTCCCTGCCCGAGCTGTTCGTTTTCAAATGAAAGCCAGGATCCGCGTTTAGTGACAAGTTCACATTTCACAGCCGCATCCAGAACAGAGCCTTCCCATGAAATACCTTTTGCGTAAAAGATATCAAATTCCGCTTCGGTAAAAGGCGGGGCCATCTTATTCTTGACCACTTTCACTCTGGTACGATTACCCGTAACTTTACCCGACGATTCTTTAATTGCTCCAATTCTTCTTATATTGAGTCTTACCGATGAATAGAATTTTAACGCGCGTCCGCCGGGTGTTGTTTCGGGGTTGCCAAACATCACGCCTATTTTTTCACGAATCTGGTTAGTAAAAATGCAAAGGGTCTTAGACGTCGATATAATGCCTGACAATTTACGAAGAGCCTGTGACATCAAGCGCGCCTGGAGCCCCATGTGGGAATCGCCCATCCCCCCTTCAAGTTCGGCCCGCGGCGTAAGGGCCGCGACAGAATCTATTACCACAACATCAATAGCATTGCTCTGGACAAGTGACTCAGTTATGGTCAAAGCCTCTTCGCCGGAAGCAGGCTGAGAAACAAGAAGGTTATCCAGCTTTACTCCTATCTTCACGGCATAACCTGGATCCATTGCGTGTTCCGCGTCAACAAAAGCCGCCTGGCCGCCTGCTTTCTGCGCGTTAGCTATCACATGCAGCGCCAGCGTTGTCTTACCGGAAGATTCAGGACCGTATATTTCTACCACTCTTCCGCGCGGCAGTCCGCCGATACCCAATGCCAAATCCAGAGAGAACGACCCGGTAGAAACAACAGGCACGTTTTTCACCACTTCAACATCGCCCATGCGCATGATGGCGCCATCACCGAATTCTTTCTTGATCTGCGCCATTACAGCATCAAGTTCCTGTGGATGTTCTTTCTTCGCTGATTTCTTAGCCATAATTAACTCCTTTTAGAGGTCTACAACATATTCCCTGATCATTTCCAATGCCGTCTGACTGCTTATTGCTTTGACGTGTGAACGGTCCCCGTCAAATCTACAGCACTGTTTCACATACTTTTTCCCGTCAGCCAGAACCATATAAACCAATCCAACCGGTTTATCTCTACTACCGCCTTCCGGGCCGGCAATACCGGTAAGTCCCAGCCCTATATCCGAGCCAAATTTTGCTTTAATTCCGGCAGCCATTTGCATCGCAACTTCCTGACTCACTGCCCCGTGCCGGTCGATTGCTTCCGCGTCAACATTCAATTCTCTTATTTTTACCTCGTTGGAATATGCTATGATTCCTCCGAGAAAATATGCGGAACTGCCGCTTGCAGAAGTAATCTGATGTCCCACCAACCCGCCGGTACATGACTCGGCAACAGCCAGTGTCAGCCCCTTCTCGCCTAATAAACGCCCAACTTCTTCCTCAACCTTCATCATTCATCACTCATTAACCATCGCCCATTAACCATCAACCATTCTTCCTGTATCCTTCAGGATGCTTACTATGCCAATTCCACGCGCTTTCAACAATCGTTCGCAGATCCGGAAATTGCGGATTCCACTCAAGAATATTCCTGGCTTTATCAGCACTTCCGATAAGACGGGCAGGATCACCGGGCCGGCGCGGGGCAATATCAGCAGGAATCGCATGCCCTGTGACTTCCCGCACGGTTTCAAGCACTTCCTTAACGGAATAACCATTTCCATTACCTAAATTAAAAGATCCTGAAACATCTGATGTCAAAGCCAGAATATGGGCCTGGGCAAGATCTACAATATGAATATAATCCCGTACACATGTTCCGTCTGGAGTATCGTAATCATCACCAAAGATGCTTACCTTTTCACGTTTACCTAAAGCTACCTGCAAGACAATAGGTATAATATGTGTTTCAGGATCATGATCTTCTCCAAACTTTTCGGTTGCGCCGCAAGCGTTGAAGTATCTCAAGAATACAGTCTGCATGCCATGCAGTTTACGATGCCAATTTAAAACTTTTTCGAATATCAGCTTTGATTCGCCATAAGGATTTTCCGGATTCTGAGACATATCTTCAACTATAGGAATTCCTTCAGGTTCTCCATAGGTAGCGCAAGTGGATGAGAACACTATTTTTCCCACACCCACCTGAAGCATTGCGTCCGCGAGATTAATGCCGCCAACCACATTATTGTTGAAATACATTTCGGGCTGTTTCATGGATTCAGGGACCAATGCGTATGCCGCAAAATGCATCACTGCTTCCGGCTTCGCAAGTTTCATAACGCGAAGGACCATATCCTTATCCCTCAAATCACCCTCAACAAATGAAGCTCTTTCGTCAATCGCCTCGCGATGTCCGCGCTCCAGATTGTCGAACACAACAACCTCATGACCCGAATCCAGCAATAACTCAGTAGTTACACTGCCAATATACCCCGCACCGCCTGTTACAAGAACTTTCATGCTATTTACACTTGAAGATATTTTAGACAGGATTTACAGGATTTACAGGATTTCAAGAAAAATTCATCCATACCAAGCCAAGACTTCATAATTCCAACCTACCACAACTCTTCATCCCGTCAATCTTGTTGATCCCGTCTAATTCTTCCCCTCTTTGTTTTCCAACTCCGTTATTCTTTGTTCAAGTTCCTTAATTCTCTTTTTCAATTCAGGCAGACGCATAACATGCGCGTGCATTTTTCTGGCTTTACCATGAGGCATGGCCGGATATCCGGACACAAATGTTTTCGCCTGCACATCCTTTGTAACACCAGCCTGCGCGCCCACAACAGAATTATCACCTATAGTCAAATGGCCCGCGACTCCCGCCTGACCGCCAAGTTGAACGTTATGTCCCACTATCGAACTCCCGGAAATACCTACCTGTGCCGCCATCGCGGTATTGTCACCTATCTGAACATTGTGCGCTATTTGAACAAGATTATCGATTTTAACACCATTCCCGATAACTGTTTTCCCGAATCTCGCGCGATCAATAGTGACATTGGCGCCTATCTCAACATCATTGCCTATTTCAACAATCCCGATCTGCGGTATTTTTTTCCACTCTCCCTTTTCCTGCACATAGCCAAACCCATCACTACCGATAACGGCGCCATTATGTATTATTACGCGGTCTCCTGTTTTCGCGTGATCACGCACACTCACATGCGGATAGAATCTGCATTCACTCCCTACCACCGTGTTTCGCCCAATATAACAACCCGCGCACAGTACCGTACGATCACCAATTGTTACATTTTCTTCAATTACACAGTGAGGCCCAATACTTACATCTTTACCAAGCTCAACATTTTCCTTTGATATAACTGCTGTCTGATGAATGCCAGGCTTGTATTTAACCGGCTCAGGCGCGAACAGGGCGGCCAACCCGGCAAATGCTTTGTCCGCGTTTTTCACCCTGATCACAGCGCACGAACATTCTCCTTTAAAATCTTCATTAACAATAATTGCCGCCGCTTCAGTCTGAGCCGCCGCAGAAGCATACCGTGGGTTTGAGAGAAAAGTAACATCGCCACTCCCGGCATCATTGATTCCGGCCAGTCCCGTAACGGCAACCGTTCCGTCCCCTTCAAGAATCCCGCCTATTTTTTCAACTATCTCTGCAATTGTCATAGACATAATAATACTCGTATTTCGTTAAGCGTATCTCGTATCTCGCTTGCCCTACTTTTTCTCCTTATCAACTATTTTCAGGATGTCTTTGGTTATATCAATTGCTTCCTGTTTATAAACAATTATGGACGAATCCAGCACGAGAACATAGTTTTTCTTTTCCGCGTATTCCCCTACAACATCACGGATTTGACTGACAATTTTTTCCAGTAAGCGTTTTTCCTGGTCAACCATCTGCTTCCGCCTTAACCGTGTGTTTTCCATTATTTTATACTCTAATTCCCTGAGTTTCGTAAATTTATTCTTTGCCACTTCCGCGTTTTTACTGCGCGCATCTTCACTCAACGCCTTATTTCCAGCATCTTCCCGGATCTGTTCAAACTCTTCCTTGAGCCTTTCAAGTTCGGCAAGCATATTTTTATGTTCAGCCTCATATTCCGTTTTCTGGCTTTCCAACGCTGCCTTCGCTGTCTCGGTTGAGGGAAAAACGTTAACAATCTTACTCATATCCACCACAGCTATTTTCGTCTCACCGCAATATACCCGACCGGCAAAAAGCATCATCAAACCAAACACTGCAATCGATTTTATAGTTATTCTCATAGCATATCTCCTTATCATCTACTGTATAGACTTCTGCGAAATTCTGAATTTCGCAGAATTCCATTAATAATCGTATCCAATCCAAAAGGAAAAACTTTCTTCAATCTCTTTAACATCATCCTCAGAACTAAAATATCTGTCGTCATAATAAATTGGCCAACCCCAATCAAATCTTATTGGAAATCCCGGCAGATCAAGACGAATTCCCACTCCTGCGCTGGAGGCCATATTATCCAGCCTGAAATCATACGCATCGGTCCAGACATTACCTGTATCGTAGAAAAACGCCCACCGAATTCCATCCACCAATGGGATCAGGTATTCCGCTTTACCCATAATCATGCTCCTGCCGCCAATTGGTTTGTGCTTGCTGCTATCAACTACACTTTCCACCAAAGGTCCCACGTCACGGTAGTCATATCCGCGCAGGGTTTTACCGCCGCCGATAAAAAGGCGGCTGGAAAGAGGTATTTCTTCCGTGTCGTCATATTCTTCAACAACTTCAACACGGGCTTTCAGGCTTAACACATGCCTGAACCAGAGCGGAACATAATGTGAAACACGTCCTCCAAGTCTATAGAGATCGGTGTCAAGCCCCAGTAGTCCTCCGGAAACGCTTCCGAAAATATTCATATAGGTTCCGCGAGTAGGAGCGAAAAAGTTATTGCATGTATTACGCGTTAACCCAAGTCTCAGCGAACTTTCTGTTCTATTTTCTTCCGTGTCAAAAAAGAAAGGCTCACCCGTCTCCAGGTTCGTATATTCATTGGTGGCGGCAACATCACTTATTGACACTTCTTCCAGTCCATACCGAACTTTCATGCGGTAAGGACCGGGCAGATTCCTGCCGATGCTGACAGCTCCGCCTACTCTTTCCACATCATACTCACTGTAACTTACTGATGTCCCATACAGATCGGCGCCAAAAGACAGTTTCCGGTCTAAAAACCAGGGCTCCACAAAAGAAAGTTCATATAACTGCCGCCTTCCTCCGATTTGTCCCCTCAGTTTAAGCTTCTGTCCGCCGCCTGTAAAAGGCCACCCGCTGATATCAAAGTTCCCCTGCGACACTTCGACGTACCCCATGACGTTATCTATACTGGAAAGTCCTGCCCCGAACATGAACTGTCCCGTTCTTTTTTCTTCTACCTCAAATATAATATCTTTTTCCTCATTCACCGGAGTATTGACAGGATAACTGCGAACAAATGAAAAATGTCCCAGATTTCTTATTACACTCTCGCTTCTGCGAACCTTCACATTGTTATAGATATCACCCGGATAAACCAGAAGCTCTCTTCTGATAACCTTGTCTTTGGTCCGTGTATTACCTCGAATCAGTACGTTCCTTATGCTGGCCCGTTTGCCCTCTGTCACTGAATAAACAATATTCACATTTTTTTTCGACGCATTCGGGTCAAGCACTGTGTTGACCGACGCATTCATATATCCCAGACTCCCGTAGTAATCCTCTATCGCATGGACACTCCGCTCAATCGTCAGAGTCGACGCGACATCTCCGGTCCTTGTCCTTATAAACCGTCTGATTTCCGCCTCGGGAAACAATGTTACGCCTGACACCGACATCTCGCCAAACCTGTATTCGACACCTTCGGTGATGTTGAATTTGATCACGAGGTTTCCGTTTTCATCTTTGTTTATTTCAGGAGAATCCACGCGCGCATCCAGAAAACCCTTATCCATGTAAAACCTGCTGATCGTGATACGTGTAATCTCAAGTTTTTCCCTGTCGTACCGAATTCTTCTAAACCAGCGTAACGGCCCCCACGCTACCGGTCGCCTTGAAACTCTTTTCAGGGTCTTTGCCGTAATCTGTTTGTTGCCGACAAATTCAACTTTACTAACT
>JBHORK010000189.1:0-2491 GCA_042565725.1 Verrucomicrobiota bacterium | reverse complement strand
CTTCTTTCTTGTCTTCAGCTTCGTCTTTACTTTCCTCTTCTTCAGGGGCAGAAGATTTAAAGCCGTGTTTTTTAAATGAACGCCAGGGCAGCTTCTGGCCGTCAGTCAGAATATGAATTTCCCGCTCGCGCCGCCGTTGTTCTTTTTTCAGCGCATCATAGGCGGCTATAACCGCCGGGGCGAGTTGACAGGACGTTGTGCTTGTTTTAGCGAGTTTAATTTGCGCTAGAGCAGAGCCTTTGTCTTCCAGTTGTTCGAGAATCGGCTTCGCGTGATCTTCAGCGGCGTAAATACAGACTTTATCACCATCCATCAGTCCGTTGATTATTGAGTTGGCGGTCTGAATTGTTTTATCCCATACATTATTTCTTCCTGAAACGTAATCCATGCTGAATGATCCATCGATGACAATGGCGACATCGCGGTTTGCGCGGCTGAGCATGGTTCCGAACGAAGATGTTCTCATAAAGGGAGCGGTGAAAGCCAGGGTCAGCAAAAACATAAGAAGTGTTCTTAACAGCCAGAGCAGAAAATGTTCAAACCTGATTCTGCGTGAAGATTTTTTATTGGCCATCTGAAGAAACTTGATGCAGCTGAACGGCATGCTTATTTTTCGGCGTTTCTCCAGCAGGTGCAGAATAGTTGGAACCAATGCGCCTAAGGCGGCCCAGGCAAATAATGGATTTAAAAGGCCAAACATAGATTCCCTTCAAATAACAAATAACGGCAATCCGCTATAAGCGGATAACCCTCTCTTTCTTCCCTTAATAGCTATTAACCGGTAACTATTTAGACAGTCTTCGTCTTTCTTCAAGATAAGCTCGAATAAACGTTTCCGGGCTTTCATCAGTTTTTACAATTCTATAATCAATATTCATGGCCGCACAGGCGCTTCTGTGCGTTTGTAGAAATTCCTGAAATATCTCCTGGTAATCTTTGGCCATGGCGCGCGCGTCTATTGCAATGGTTTCTTCCGTTTCCATGTCCTGGAATTCGCAGTTGCCTTTAAAAGAAAGGTCTATTTCTTTGGGATCCAGAATATGGAACACGATAACATCATGATTCATTTTACGGAAATGAGCAAAGGCCAGGTCAACATCTTCAGGATCATCGAAAAGATCGGACAGAATAATGATCAGCGCGCGTTTGCCGATTGATTCGGCTACCATATGAAGGTTTTTGGCCAGGGCTGTTGTTGATCCCGGGGGATTATGCTGTGCTCTTTTGAGGATGTTATTCAGGTGCAGCATGGTATTCATGGCGTTGAATTTCATGTCGATTTTGTCCGAGCACAGAAACGCGCCGACAGAATCGCGTACTTTGACGGTGACGTATCCAAGGGCGGCGGCAAGATGGCAGGCATAGTCATACTTTGTGATGTCTCCACTGCCGTACGCCATGGAGTTGCTGCGGTCCATTATAAGATAAACGCGCAGATTCGTCTCATCTTCATATCGTTTTATGTAATAGCGGTCGGTGCGGCCAAAGACTTTCCAGTCAATAAATTTAGGATCGTCTCCTTTAATGTATTGCCTGTGGTCCGCGAATTCCGTACTCGCACCTTTCTGGGGACTTCTATGTGCTCCAGCCAGGTTTCCTTCCACGACATAACGTGAAAGAAGAACCAATCTGGAGAGCTTGTTCAGTTCTTCAGGCATCAAGAAATGGGCAATACCTTCTTTACTCGGATCAGGCATAGTTTAATTCCGTTCTTTTTATTTGGGCTTGGGCAGAATATTCCAGAAGTTTCTATCCGTGATAACAATCAGTTTTTTGCCCACGTATGCCAGGGAAGCAATTCCGCTTTCTTTGGTTATTGACATAAAAAGCTGTTCGCTTTTCGGAGTGGGTTTTTTGGGGTCCGCGCTCTCAGGCGCAACTTTTTTAAATTCTATGGTTTCATTGCCGGGTGATTTTGAGAACATTTTAACCGGCTGATAACGAAGAAGTCTTTCCGCATACGGCTTTTGCAGGTATTTCCTGAGATTGGAGTTTTGGCCCAGCATTATACTTTTGATTTCATATTTCTGGTTTAATGGAAAATTGGGCATAGATTTGTAACCTACAAGAGTGTAATCCCAGGGTTTCCCCCATCGATCGGTTAATGGGGCACGGATAGCTTCAGGCAGGGATTTTATGGCATCAATGGAGTCTGGGTAGAATATATTTTTTCTGTAAAAATGTTTCAGGCTTATTTTCATCAATTCACGGTCAAAACGTGTCAGCCAGGATTTTGCCATGTTTGAACCGGCTTTGCGCAGAGTAGTGGTTCGTGAAGGCTCAAGTTTGTTGTATATATTTACCGCTTCGTTAGTCATTCCCGCTTTAAACATATGCCAGGCGCAAAGACCTTCCGTAACGACAACGAGTGGATCCTTCTCGTTCTTTTTCTTAAAATCCTTGCAGGCTGTAATGATTTTCTTGTGATCGTCGGGATTAGCCGTGTGGTCCTTCCAGATGAACCAGAGATCCTTTTCGTTGTCGTTACGGA
>JBHORK010000188.1:0-2494 GCA_042565725.1 Verrucomicrobiota bacterium | reverse complement strand
ATTTTTCTTTTAAAATGATATTTTCTCTCTCTATCTGCTTAAAAAGATTGGAACCTGTCCGCGGTGATGGCGATACGGGATCTACGCGCTTCGGAGAGGGTGTCGCAAACTTGGCCTGCCTGATAAGCGCTTCCATCTCTTTGTTTAACTTTGCTTTCCGATCTTCCGCTTCTATCAGCTGACTTTCAAGTTCAAGCACCGCATCCAGGTTCAAGCTTGAAGTGGACTGCTCTTTTCTGAGGCCCTGAATAGTCAATACCGATTGTGTTATCTTTTGCTCGAGATTCCTGATTTGTCTTGAAAGACGTTCATTTTCTTCTCTAATCGCCCGCTCTTCCTGGATTGTTTCGGATATTTTCCGGCGCAATTTCAGATTATCTTTCAACAATTCCGCGTAAGCAGAATCTTTCTTTGCCTGCTCATCCTTCTCAGGTTTCCCGCCGTCAGCCCTCTCTCCGTCCTCTTTCCAGGACCAGGTAAAAGAACCTCCGGCAGTCTCGTCTCCCTTTGCGGGGGCCGAATTCCCACTGTCTGCTGCCTGGTTCGATGGAGCCTGGGTAACACCGCCCTGGTTGGACAAAGATGACTCTTTTTCCCACGACCAGACAAATTCTTCGGCAACAGCATTAACAGCAAGAAGCATGGCTGTAAAAATAAATATAGTGAAGTATCTTATCATGTTCTATTAAATCTCGGTCTACGTTGATCGGTTGCGCAGCTGGAATCGGTTGTCGTTAATCGGTTGCGGCGTTTCTTTTCCTGCCTGTAACCTCTGTAACCCTTGTAACCTGTAACTTTTGTAATACGCAACCCCAACCATAAACCGTTTACGACCCTATCATCTTATCGATTTCAAACTTTTATCGGTGGTAATTCCCATTGCCCGCATTGGTTTCGGTTTCTTCTTCATGTCTCTTGAGCGCAGAAACGGTTCCGCGCCGGAAACAATCCGGGGTGTCATAAATACTACGGTTTCGACATTTCTCACAGAAATAGAATCATGCTTGAAAAGTCCGCCTATCAGCGGAATACTGCCAAGAACAGGAATTTTTACCGTACTGGTTGTTTTTTCTTCCTTGATCATTCCGCCAATAATAATCGTGACACCATCTTTTACTGATACTGTTGTTTCCGCGACGGATGTTTTAACAACAGGCGTTCCTTCCTGGGCAGGACCATCGTACCACTGAGATATCGAACTGATCTCAGGCTTGATATCAACGGTAATAAATTTGTCATCATTTATCTTAGGTGTCACCGCAAGCGTAACTCCAACATCAATAAATATATATGTCACACCGGTAATATTTGTAGTTCCGCTTTCAATCGTAGTTTCCTTGTAAGGTTGTTTTTCCACAACCTGAATTTTCGCTTCTTCCCCCTCGGCAACAGTAATATGAGGATTTTGAAGTATCTTTGTGTTTCCTATTGTTTTAAGCGCCGTAAGAATGGCGCTGAGATCCCCTCCTGCAACAATGGTATTGTACGTAAGTGTTCCCGAGGGAGCGACTGGACCGCCGGGGCTTGAAACAGTTGAAAGAGAGAATCGCGGATCAAGGCTCTCAAACAAATGCTGCCAGTTCACACCAAAGCTCAAATCATCCGATAGAGTTATTTCTACAATCTTGGCTTCAATAAATACCTGTTTGGAAGGTGTGTCGAAAGCTTTAATCAAATGCTCGATCTTTTTCATGTTATGAGGAAGGGCTGTGACAATCAGCGTCTTAGTCCGCTTGTCAACACGCACAGAACCGGCTTCTTTGGAAATAAGCGTCATCACCTCCGGCTGAATACTTGCAACATCGGCATACTGAAGAGCGAAAGTTTTTGTTTCTGTGGGCAATATTCTTTTAATGGTTGGAATGTCGGCTTTTTTAATGACCGTTTCCATTTCTTTGATCTTTTCCGGAGTATCTATCAGGATAAGAGTGCCCGTAATAGGATCCGGGACAACTGTTCCGATATTACTTTTTACCGGGGCAAGCATTTGCCCGACACGGGTCGGGTCAGCATATGTAAGTCCGATAATCTTCATCTTTTTATGATCATAAAAACTCGTGCCGTAAAGTGTCTGGTATTCAGCATCTGTCATTATTGTTATGATGCCGTCCTTAACTTCATACGCCAGGCTATTCATTGACAGAAATACTTCCAGGGCCTCCGCGACCGTAACATCCCTAAGCCTCAACTTGGCAGTACCTGATACTCCTTTTCCGATAACAACATTCTTTAACCGCCCATAATGGGCCAAAGTCTCTATCACCTGAACAACATCCATTGACTGCTTAGAGTCCAGGTAGACCTTTTCTTCGAGCCCGGGTATATCGTAATCCTTCAACCGCCTGGGTTTAGATTTGTTTTCCGAGGGTGAAGAAGATACGGGAGCAGGAGGTTCCTTGACCAAGTCATCTTTCCCGGCATTATCGGGTTTTGCGATATCCAGGGGTAGAGGCTCCTGGGCAAACAAAACTGAGCTCGAAACAAACAGAGCACA
>JBHORK010000187.1:0-2513 GCA_042565725.1 Verrucomicrobiota bacterium | reverse complement strand
CACCAAAATCTGTTCCGTCTCCTGTTGACGGCATCATATCCCCGTCGGATATTTCGACACCATTGCCGTATACATCCATTTCGGGAAAGACAATAGGCTCTCCGACAACTACAACATCATCAAGATTCCAGCCGGAATAGGTATACGGCAGGCCGCCAATACCACCTTGCATCTTCCACCTTATATAAACAGAGGCACTGTTATCGGCAACAGATGAAACATCAATCTCCCATAAAGGCCATGTCCCGCCCGGATGAGTATGCACGTTTGCCCATACGGTTTGCCAGGTCAAACCATTGGTGGAAACCTCAATGTCCGCATGGAGGTTCCAGCCGGGATAATCGCATATGCCAAGCCAGCCGCGAAACCTGAGAGTAATATTGTCATGTTGCGTACAATCTATTGCAGGTGTAGTCGCATAATTCTCGTTTGTTGATGTGCCATAATAATACGGAGAGTCAAGTTGGTAGCCAATGATATTTGTTCCAGTGAATCCGGAAAATGGTTCACCGTAACCATACACACTGTCAACTCCTGACGGTGCGCCATATTCCCACTCCGGTTCAAGCGTCCATCCCGCAGGATTGCTGTCCATATCGGCTGAATAAAGCACTGTTCCGACAGTAACCACCTTAGTGACAGACAATGTCGTACCTCCGCTATTATCATAAGCCTTGGCGTAGATATTGCGATTTCCTATTACCGGATTCGTCCATATGCATGAGTAGGGAGCATTTGGGTCAGAACCAGCAAGTTTGCCGTCGACATAAAATTCTACGTTAGTGACAGAACCATCCGTATCCGCTGCATCAGCCGTCAAAACAGTATCAACTCCGCAAGTAACCACATCTTCCTCATTAATTGTCAAACATGCCTGAGGCAGAACATTACCGGATGGTGTAAATGTAATCTCAAGTTTAGGACGAAGATTCGTTGTTGCATATTCAGAAGAAGCAATACGCAGAAAATCTTTTTTTATACTACTCGTGCTGGCTCTATCATCTTTGTTTGATTTTATTATTAATCCATTATTAGTGGTTGAACCATCAATCCAGGCCTGAATTATTGATGCGGGCACATCAAATGTGAGCCATCCCGTCCCGGCTGGAAGATTTGTTGTACAAAGCAGAGAGCCAAGGGATCCCCCGTCAGTCCAGCTCTGTAAAGCATTGATATCACTATACAGCCGTGTCACGCCATTCTCCGTCCATGCCTGACTCAAAGAATATAATTGTATATTCGAGTTTCTATCGATCATCTCTCTTTGCGTGACATAGTACTGCAAAGTTGCCGATGTTACGGTACTGCCGGCAGGAATAGATGAAACATCAAACTGAGTCACAACACGTGTGGCTCTCCAGCAATGGCCTCAGCCAGCTCTGTATTGTTCAAAACCATATAGCATTGTAGGCGCTGTTCCGTAATTCTGTGCTCTACAGACATTAAATCCGCCAATCCCGATATAACTGTCTATGCAGCCGGAATAACCGTTCACACCCTCTTGCAGAGTGATGGTATCGGCATTAACCATACAGACTAAAACCACTAAAAACACAACAATTGCTGCTGAATAATTTTTCATATCTCTTTCCCTTTAGTGCACCTTAATTCGTCGGCGCCTTTATCTTATAAAATATATTAGGCCAGTGATTACTGGCATCCGCATCAATCCAGACATTCGTGCCGCTGGCATTGGTACGCGGATAATTGGTGATAGGACTCCATACACCATCCACCAGGCTCGTTGAACGGTATATCATGTAATCATTGGTCGAACCATTGGTGCCGCCAAGCCACATGAGCTTGACTTCCGCGTCGCTCGACAGCGCCTGGATAAGCGAGCCGAATTCATTCGCGTCATGCCCGCTGTGCTTGATTATCTTAAAAATCGAATCCGGATCATTCGGGTCCGTGCCTGCTTGATACTCATCCGCATCACTCATCCCGTCACCGTCACTGTCGAGGGGCGCTGTTATTGCAGTCCTCGGCCATTCAACCACGCTGAAGGCGTAGTATGCCGGATAACTGGTGTTCAGTTTGCGCATGGTAACTGTATCAACAGTGCTAAGCTCAAAACTGACTAAGACATAGATCCCATTATCATAAGACTTGCCGCATTCTCCCATTATAGAGCTGTTACTCTTAAACTCAACCGCACTGATCGTTTCCGTCCATATGACAGGCACAGTTCCACCCGCAGCCTCCACATTATGCACATGCTGTACCTTCATCGCTGTCAACGGATCGGTTTCCAGGTTCTCCACTATCCAGGCCACTGCCTTATAACCCTTGCCAATGGGCGTATAAAAAGTAATTTCGTCTGCAGCGCTGAACCAGGCCTGCACGCCTACACCCACTCTACCCGCACCGCCTCTTACCTGCACATGCATAAAGGCCCTGTTTGTATTCACACCTGTTATAGTAGGCTCTGTCTCCTCTGTATTCGACTCCGCAATAGCATGCTCAACACGCTGCACATCGCTCCAATTGGAGCCTGCAAATTCCACCACGGC
>JBHORK010000186.1:0-2530 GCA_042565725.1 Verrucomicrobiota bacterium | reverse complement strand
CCTTCTTTCTTTAATATACTCGTAATCTCCGCTTTTAATTTCGAATGCGGCATTTCAACAATGTCCGACAAAGACATATGCGCATTGCGAATGCGCGTCATCATATCACTAACAGGATCAGTTAAACTCATATCGTTATTCCCAAATTACTACCAACTTGCTTTTATCACACCTGGAATCTGGCCGGAAGAGGCCATTTCCCTGAAACACAACCGGCAAAGCTGAAACTTTCTCATAAACGCACGTGGTCTTCCACACCGTTTACAACGGCTATACTGCCGAACACTAAACTTTGCTTTTCGCTCCGCTTTCGCTATAAGTGATTTCTTTGCCAATATCCTACCCTCCGCTATTTCTTCGAGAATGGTACTCCGAGCAGTTTCAATAAATCGCGCGCCTCATTATCATTTCCAGCTGTAGTAACAATAGTAATATCCATCCCCTGTGTTATGCCTAAATTATTAGGATCTATCTCCGGAAAAATGGCCTGCTCGGAAACGCCAAAAGTATAATTACCCCTACTATCAAAAGAATCCGGTGAAAGACCACGAAAATCTCTGATCCGAGGTAGCGCAGCATTGATCAATCGCTCCAAGAATTCATACATCTTTTCTCTTCGCAGGGTAACCTTTATCCCAATAATCATTCCCTCTCTGAGTTTAAAAGCCGATATACTCTTCCATGCCTTGGTCAAAACAGGCTTTTGCCCCGTGATTTTCGCCAAATCTTCCGCCAAGCTTTTTATTGAATCCTTATCAGCAATACCAATGCCCATGTTAACGACTACTTTTTCAAGACGTGGAATCCTCAAGCGATTCTTAACGTTCATTTGCTCCATAAGCTTCGGAATTACGTCATCAAAATATTTCTTTTTAAAAGTCTGCATGGCTTTTCTCAATTATCAAACGCATGACCGCAGTCTCTGCATTTTCTTATACTTTTCTCCCCGTCTTTCACTCGGGATATCTTTACGCCCTTCTTGCAATTCGTACAATAAAGCACCAGATTAGACAAATGAATTGACGCTTCTTTTTCCGTAATACCCCCTTGAGGATTATCCTGCGTCTTTCGCAAAGCTTTCTTTACTACACGAAGCCCTTCAACAACAGCACGTCCTGGCCCTGGAAATACATGCAGAACTTTGCCTGTTATTCCAGCACTTATGCCGGTCACGGCCATAACAGTATCATTCTTCTTTATTCTAAAACCCGCCATTTTTATCTAATCTCCACTTTCCAGCTCCCGCGTCATCACAAGACTTCCGGAGCTAACGATATAACTTTCATAAAATTCTTTTCACGTAATTCTCTTGCCACCGGCCCAAAAATCCTGGAACCGATAGGGTTCTTGGTTTCGTCAATAAGAACTACTGCGTTATTATCAAACTTCAGACTGGTTCCATCCTTACGACTGATGGAACTCTTCGTGCGCACAATCAATGCATTACAAACCTGGCCCGCTTTAACTATGCCGCCCGGCTGTGCTTCCTTTATCGACACCTTGATAATATCTCCAATATGAGCATAACGCTTGCGTTGTCCCAAAACGCGAAAACATTTTGCCCGTTTGGCTCCGCTATTATCTGCAACTTCTAAATTTGCTTCTTCAGCTATCATGGCATTACACGAGGGGTAACAGCCCCAAGTTATTCCTCTCTTTTCTTTGCTATGTCTTTTCCCTCTTTTTTCTGTATTTCTACCAGCCGCCATCGTTTCAGACTGCTGATTGGACGGGTTTCCACAATCCTGACCATGTCTCCCACATTCGCCTCATTCCTCTCATCATGTACGTGGAACCTTTTGGATTTACTGATCACCTTCCCGTATTGCCGATGCCGTTCCCTGCGCCCCACAAGCACAACAATAGTTTTTTCCCCACTCTTACTGACGACAACTCCCTTCCTCTCTTTTCGGGACGAACTTTTTCTTACACCAACATTAACCATCACCTTACCCATTCCTCTCTGATCAATTCTCGTTGAATGCCTGAGAATGCTCTATTGCATTTTTGCGCTCGCGCTCTCTCAGAACAGTCTTAATCCTGGCTACATCCCGCCGCAAACCCCGAACCTTTAAAGGCTGTTCTGACGAATCGCCTGAACCTTTTTTCATTTTCAGCTCAAAAAACTCACGCTTAGTGTCCTCGTACAAATTCCCCAACTCCTCATCAGTCTGATCTCTTAAATTAGCCGCCTTCATAACAAACACTCCAATAACTATCTACATCATCCGTGCCGCGATATACACTTTGTGCGAACACTAAGCTTGGCATCCGCCAAACGAAATGCTTCATAAGCAATTTTTTCTGCAATGCCGCCTATCTCAAAAAGCACCATTCCCGGCTTAACAACTGCTACCCAGTACTCAGGATTACCCTTACCTTTACCTTGCCTTACTTCAACAGGTTTTTTCGACACCGGCTTGTCCGGAAAAATTCTAATCCACATTTTCCCCTTCCGTTTCATATGACGGTTGATAGCCACACGACACGCTTCGATCTGTGTGCTTTTCACCCATCCTCGGTCAAGCGT
>JBHORK010000185.1:0-2530 GCA_042565725.1 Verrucomicrobiota bacterium | reverse complement strand
AGGCATGGTTGCCGGCCGTCACCAGCGGAGACGGACATGTTGTCTGCGATAAGACTTCAACAAACTGGTCGCTGTTCTTTGACAGCACGATAACAAATGCCTTTGTCAAATATTACAGCGAGACCCTTGTTCCATAATCAGATGAAATCTGCGGATTCAGCTTGTCGTGCAGGAAAGCTTATCGGAGGCGAACGGTGAGATTTTGATTGTGTTTGGCAGGGAGAAAAAGGAAAATAATGTTCCGTTGTGAAAACAGAAAAACATCCAACACATCTAACTTATTGTCTGAATGTTCATCCCGGAGAATCGTGGGCTGAAAATTTCGAGGCGATCAAAACAAATGCTTTGGCTGTAAGAGAGCGTATTTCGCCGGACCGGCCGTTCGGGTTAGGTTTGCGTTTCTGTAACGCGGCCGCCGAAACTCTTTCTGAAGAAGATAATATAAATGAGTTCAAACGTTTTCTTGAAGAAAACAATTTATATGTCTTTACGGTTAATGCTTTTCCTTACGGCGCTTTCCACGGCAAACGGGTTAAAGAAAATGTGTATCTTCCTGACTGGCGATCAAATGAGCGTGTTGCGTATACAAAGCTTGTTGTCGATATTCTTTCGCAACTTCTGCCTGAAGGAGTAAGCGGTAGTGTCAGCACGGTGCCGGGCGCTTATAAAAAGTCAGTTGGTTTGGATAGCGATAAGACTTTAATTGTAAAGAACCTGATGGATTGCGCGTCTTATCTGGATCATCTTTATAAAACGAGAGGCAAAGATATTTGCCTGGGGCTTGAGCCGGAGCCGGACTGTCTTTTTGAAAATACGCAGGAAACAATAGACTTTTTTGCCGGTCTTTCGGCAGATCGAGGCGGCCGGCATCTCGGCGTATGTTTTGATACGTGTCATATGGCAGTTCAGTTTGAAAACATATCTGACAGTCTTGAGAAATTAGTAGAAGCAGGTATCCGTATATCCAAAGTGCAATTGAGTTCAGCTGTTAAGGCAATGGGTCTTAAGGAAAACATCGATCAACTGAAGAAATTTGACGACAAAACTTATCTTCATCAGGTCAGGGTTCGAAAAACTGACGGCGAACAGGAATCCTGGCCCGATCTTCCGGAGGCTTTAGAGGAAGGAGTGTCTGGAGAATATTCTGATGCCGAATGGCGTATCCACTGTCATGTGCCGCTTTATTTCGAAAGTCATGAGGGCATTTATTCAACTGCGGACGAATTAACCCCTGAGTTTTTCAAAAATTTAGCGGCTAAAAATATAGACCATATTGAAATAGAAACTTATACTTTTAATGTTCTCCCGGAAGAAATACGGAATCGGGATATTGTTCAGAGTATAGTGGAAGAATATAAATGGGTACGGGAGCGGCTGTAACGGTTTGTCACATAAATCTCATTTGCTGGTCATGTTTTCTTTCTGAGAATCTCTTTCAGTATGACTGTGGCCTCAAATCGTTCTTCATTTCGTCTTAGAGACAATTTTAGTTTTGTGCCGGCCGGCTGCTCCCAGAATCGGGAGAGTGGTAAAACTCTGGGGTCTGTGCGCCATTTTGTGACATCTAAATTGCCGATACTCAGCAAAATATCTTTGTCCCGTATACCCGCATTGTAGCCCGGGCTCCCCTTTACGACATGTGCAACAAGATCCTTGTTTTGCATATTTATTGGCACAAATACTGCGCCAACTCGATTTTGCTGATATACAGCCTTTGGATTCAGATTTTTCTTTATATAAATTGTATTATTCTTTTTATCGATAATGATGTTAAACCTTGTAAGCGCAAACAGGCCCAGAGTGGCAAGGTGGTTTTTAAAGGCATGTTTTGCCTCTGGGACGGCCTGCGTGACAGGCACGTTATCAATAGAAAACCCGCCAATATTCCATTGGTCAGTCCAGTATTCAGAACTTACCAGCAGCCCGCTTGCAGGTGTGTAGGTAGCGTTCAATGTTGATGCTTGGTCGGACTGATCCCTTTGCCACTTCTTCCATAACTTCGGGCACAGCTCAAGTCCACGGGGAGTACCTGTGTCAATAAAGATTGCACCGTTGCCTAGAGGTGTATTTGTTAAGCTGAATGCCAGGATATTGGCATTAGTGTTCAGATTCCATTTAGACCATTGGTCTATGTCGTGGGGAAGGGCTGTTAACCCTGTCGCAGTATTGTTGTTAGAATCAATACGTAATAAGCCGTTTCGTGGTCGCAGAGCGTTCCATGACACAACCCCGTCTATATTTTTCGCAAAGTAACTTGGGACGTCGAGAACCCGAAGCCTGCCTGTTGCTGACTGGCCTATCATTTCTGTTTGGCATTTTTCTGATATACCCGTCAGGACTCGGCCTGGTTCAGCTTTTGTGCCTTTTGGCGGATAGGTAACACTGAGGTTTAGTCGTTTTGCTGTGGAAGAAAATAAAGCGGTATTTTCGGCGCCGGTGTCAAAAACAAATCGTATAGGCTTACCGTTTATTTTTGCGTTAACTACTATTCGCTCGTCTGCCTTTGAGGCGTGCGTTAATCCAATAACCA
>JBHORK010000184.1:0-2612 GCA_042565725.1 Verrucomicrobiota bacterium | reverse complement strand
TATAGGTTCAGGGGCATTGGGAGTCATCCTCTGGCTCGCGATATTCGGGGCCGCAAACAGAGACTGTTGTAAGACTGAACAACACAACAAGGAATATAGCGCATTTTGCGATATTATTATTTTTCATTATTTTTCATCCTCCTTTGTACCCTCAGCAGGACTTTCTTTTTTAGTAGTTGTTAAAGCACGCTGAGTGGCAAGTTTGGCTTCGGCCCGTTTTTTCCATTTACGGACATCAAGAAGATGCGGCCCTTTTTTAAACAGTTTTTCATATCTTTTGGCATCTTCTATGGCATTTTCCCATCGCTCAATCTGGATGAACAGATTGATGCATTCATGAAGAGCGTTTCCCAGATGAGGCCTGACTTTCGGATCATCATAATTAGCAAACATGATAAACTGCTGATACGTTGCCACGGCTTTATCTCTGTATTCTCCAGCTTTTTCCTTGTCTTGTTCCGTGTTTCCGTATTCTTCTTCTGACTGGGCCTTAAGTTCATTTATCCTTGCAATTTCCACGTCAGACTCAGCCATTTTGCCGGTATCCTTCCGGGCTTTGGCGTGCTGCCTCATTTTTTTCATCGCCTGAATGGATTTGTTGAACGAGCCAAATCTCTTTTTGTCATCGGATTCTTTTCTTGCCAACTCCGAAGCGGCCCTGCTCAGATAAAATGCTGCTTCAATGGTGTATCCGGAATTAGGATATTCTTCAAACAGCAGATCATACGTTTCGACAGCATCTCTGTATTTCTTCTGTTCTGTAAGAGCTCTGCCCTTGTTTGCAAGCGCTGATTCGCGATAGATGCGCTCCTTGGTCTTCGAGAGAATTCTGTCAAAAGCCTGTATGGCCATTTTGTATTCACCATTGTTAAGCAGTTGTTTTCCCGCAATCAGAATTTGCCGCTCCTGCTTTTCTGCAGGTAGCCGTTTTGTATATTTAACTGAAGAATGAGAAAACATATCCTTGAAAAGTCTGGTTGCTTCCTGCTTTCTGCCCTGTTTCAATAATTCCATGGCCAGCATGAAGTCAGCCATTTTTGCTTCCGGCGAGTCTTTGTGTTTCTGCTTCAATTTCGTAAGGGCGCTTCTTGCGTTATCCGCATCTCCAAGCATTGAGTACAAAACGGCTACCTGCAGAAAAGCAGGAGCGGCAAATTCTGATTGCGGGAATTTAGTTAAAAGCCCGTCAAGCGTTTTGACGGCTGCCGTCTTGTATGCTTTCTCTTTTTGCGGGGTGCCCTTCAATTTGGTATAACACTGCGCTTTGTAAAACATGGAACCCTGAAGAATCAAAGCATTATTTTTTTTCTCGAAGGGGCTTTTCTGATACGGGTTGTCTTTGGGCAAAAGCAGTTTGATTAATTCATTATATATCTTTACCGAATTAGGGATATATTTGATGTCCAGATCCTTATACGCGCCTGCAAGCTGAAACTTGGCGGCTACTAATTGATGTGTCTTGATTTTCTTTTCTTTCAGAGTCTTGGTCAGTTCCAGCAGTGTCTTTACCTGTTGAACAGGCTCTCCCATCTTGGAATGACAATGCGCGATTTTCGCCATCGCATCAAAATAAAACGGAGAGTTTGTGTAGTCTTTGGTTATTTGATTAAAATAGGTAAAAGCATTATCTATGTCCTCCTTCTGAAGACGTTCTTCTCCAAACTGAAAGAGTTTTGACGGAGTTCTTGGATGTTTGGTGTAATGTTTGAAATAAAGATTGTAGATGGCCAGTCTTTTTTCGGGCATCTGGCGTCCGCCGTACCATTCGGCCAGCCGGACAAGCTGATTGCCTGCTGATTCCATAAGGGTTTTATGTTTACTGAAACGCTCTCCCATATATCTTATAACTACTTCCTGATAAAGGGTTTCGTCTATCTCGGTGTAACATCTGATCAGTTCGCAGAGCGCCGCTACTGATATTTCGCCTTCAGGAAAGAGATTCAAGATTCTCTCGTAGCTTTCTGCAGCTTCTTTATATTGACTTCGGTTGTATAATGTTCTCGCTTCCAGAAATTGGGCTTGCTCTACTTTCTCCATCATTTCAGGAGTTACATTCGATTTAATTCTTTTACCAAAATCTCTGGCCAGAATATTTTCTATTTCTTCGACTCTGCTCCCCGCTTTGGGCGCCCACGCTGAACTCGGATATTGGATGAAAACATTCAGAAGATGCTGAAGCGCGCCGTTGGTTCTTTTTTCTTCTTTTGTCTTTTTGTCTGTGACTATACTTCCTATCAGCAGGTCGAGAATTACTTTCTTGTCGCCTGCTGAAGTGATCTGTTTCTTTGCTTCCTTATACAATATTTCACCCAGCATGTATCGGCATTCCGCCATGGGACTGTACTTCATCAGATCCTGCTCGCCATGCTCAGAGGTATGTCTCAGTCTGCCGTCTATGTCCTGAAGCTTTTGCCACATGGAGGGTTCTTCAATAAGTTCTCTTGCCCCTTTTATATTACCTTTCATTTCTTGAATATGGGCCCTCATAACAATGGCTTTTCCGAACCATAGATCTTCTTTCCATAGAAGCTTGTCGATCAAAAGCTCGGTATCATTAAAATACTGTGTTCGTTCATCTGGTCCAGCGGGTTCAGCTAATTCCAGCATTAATT
>JBHORK010000183.1:0-2658 GCA_042565725.1 Verrucomicrobiota bacterium | reverse complement strand
AAATACGGTAGCCGATACAAACGGCAACTGGCGGGTGGATCTGGATCCGATGTCTGCAAGTACGGTTCAGCGTGACTTTGTTGTGACAGGCACAACTAATGTAATTACCCTTACAGAAATACTTGTTGGCGAGGTCTGGTTTGGCGGAGGCCAATCGAATATAAATCATCCTGGTTCTGTTTACAGCTGGGTAAACTCTTTTACAATTCTTCCTCCGCAGGGCCTTCTGACTAATGTCAGAATATGCTTTCTTCAGCAGGATACGGATCCCTCAGCGGAAGATGTTCTTAACCCTAATCCGAATCTCATAAATGTCGGAGGATGGTCGTATGCTTCTTGGACCAGCACAAAGGTACCGCATTATTTTGCGAGAGGGTTGTATAATATGCTGGGAAGTGATGTGCCTGTGGGTGTTGTATGGGGAAGGAGAGGAGGAGGGAATATAGCGCCATGGGTACCTGCTGAGGTTATGCGGACAAGTACAAATGCGGCAGTGTATCAACGCTACGTGGAAAGGACAAATAACCTCGCGCATATCAGGCAGGCGATAGAGACTTACGGATATGCCACTACGGGCAATCGTGAAGCACTGGAAAGAAGCTACCCCGGCCATATGTTCAGCGCGATGGTTGCCGCGGTTTTTCCTTATGCCATAAAAGGCGCGTTATGGTACCAGGGTGAAAATAATATGGTAGCAGGCGACGTTGATATTTATACCGATTTACAGGAACACATGGTTGATGGCTGGAAAGCGGCATGGGGTTATGATTTTCCATTTATTTATGGGGCAGTTGCGCTTTATTTTCCGGTGGGTGACGGCTATCCGGATACGATACTGGAGTATTTTGACGATACAGGACAACATCCGCCGGTTGAATTTACCGATGCGCAGCGGCGGCATATGGAACGTGACACCAATGTTTTCATGGTGGCCACCGTGGATATCGGTGACACAGTTCATCCTAAAGCAAAACCGGACGCGGGTTCGCGTTTCACGCTTGCCGCGCTGGGTGCTTGTTACGGGATGACGAATAATTATCTCGGGCCAAGCATAACAAATCTGGTTTATAACGAGGGACGCATGTATCTTTATTTCGATCATGCCGACGGCCTTAAGACAACAAAAATAATGACGTTTCCCGACGGGATAGGCAGTGATGCGTATACGCTGGGAGAGGATGGTGTGATTCTTAAGCGCACAATGCAGAACACTACAACGGATCTTGTGATTCAGGATGATTCCGATGTCAGATTAAGAGGATTTGTGTTTAAGGATGATTCGGGTGATTTCCATGAGGTATCATACGCTAAAATATCTAATAATGTTGTTGAATTGAGATTTCCCGGCGGTAAGTGGGTGGATGCCGTTGCATGCGGTTCCGGCATGAGGAAAGATGGCAAAAGGTATATTCCTAATCTTTATAACACCAATAACCTGCCGCTGATCGGTTTTTATGAAACCGATTTCGTCTATATGCCGCCTTCAGAGCAGCCGCCTCTCAGCGATGATGATTCCTATATTGTCAGCGAGAATTTCTCTATTGTTGTTTCCGATCCGGGGATTCTTGCGAATGATTGGGATGCGAATGCGGACCCCTTTTCCGCTGAGCTGGTTCAGGATGTTGCCAATGGCGATCTGGTTTTCAGTGCTAATGGCGGATTTACATATACGCCTTCCAATAATTTTGTCGGTGTGGATACGTTTACATACCGGTGTCTCGATGGCGCATACGGCAACACAGCTACAGTATCGATTATCGTTCTGGAAAATATTCCGCCGGTTTCCAGTAATAACTCTTATCTTATTACTCAGGATGAAGAGTTAACTGTCGATGCGCCGGGAGTTCTGGTAAATGATTCTGACGCCAACGGAAGCAGTCTCACTTCATTCGTTGTTGCCGATACAACGAATGCGACACTGGTTCTAAATACTGACGGATCATTTACTTACACGCCTTCGAATGGGTATTCGGGCATAGATGGTTTTACATATCACGCTCATGATGGAACGGATTACGGTAATGTCGCCACCGTTCAAGTTACAGTGGTTGCTCACACTGAGCCGGTTGCTAACAGCGATTTTTACTGGACGACTAATTGGACAGGTGCAGGAGAACCAATAAATATACCAGCTCCGGGTATATTAGGAAACGATACGGATATTAATGAGGATTCGTTGACAGCGGAGAAACTGAGTGATCCTGCGAATGGTTTGCTGGCTTTTAATACAAACGGATCATTTATATATACACCGAATCACGGCTTTGCGGGATTGGACAGTTTTACGTACAGAGCATATGACGGCGCACTTTACAGTCCGGCTGCTACTGTGAATCTGAAAGTGGTATATCCGCCCGAGTTCAAGATCCATCGCGGTTCGGGAGTGATACCGACCGGCTCGACAGCGTTGACACTGGTTAATACCGATCATTATACGCTGTCGACTAATGCGACGATCTCCAGCGCGTTCATAAGACTGGTTAATTCCGGGCTGAGCGGCGGCGGATCGACGAACGGGGCGGATGAGGAATCATCCAAAAAGCATGAGGCATGGATAGATAATCCGGGCAACCTGCTTACATCTGTTGATATAAAGAGAGGGGACAGCAGTTCAAGCTGCGCGGTGAGCTGGGAGATTATAGAGTACGTTGGAACTGC
>JBHORK010000182.1:0-2803 GCA_042565725.1 Verrucomicrobiota bacterium | reverse complement strand
GAACTGAACAAAGACAGAAGTACTACCGACTTAGGAAACTCTTTGCTGTAAAATCCGAGATCTTTTACACAGTTTAAAACCAGTGTTCGGGAATCATCTCTGTCCAGGATGGTATAATCGCACCCATAACCGATTAAACGCGCGTGGCGGCGCAATATCCTGTTTGCCATATGATGAAAGGTGCCGCCCCATATGCCGCCGACTCCTTCGCCGACAAGAGCCTCTGCCCGTTCAATCATTTCGCGTGCGGCACGATTGGTAAATGTCAGAAGCAGAATCTCTTCAGGATTTACGCCTTTTTCGGCCAGATATGCTACCCGATAGACGAGCGTACGGGTTTTACCTGTTCCTGCCGCGGCAAGGACCAGCTGTATGCCGTCATCTGCTGTTGCGACGGCAGCCTGTTCTTTGTTTAAATCTTTTTCGAAATCTACTTTAGACATGTTATCCTATACCCGGCAGTTGAAATTCAGAAAGCGTATAAAATTAATGTGTATACAGAAATTTATTTAATTATAGCCTTCACCCTTTGGGCGAAGGAAAGCTTTCTGAATTTCAACCCCAAGGGGTAGCCAAGTTCACTGCATTTACTGTGTTCTGCGTCATTCGGCATAGATACTATAGCCGAATAACGCACGCCTTGTAAATGTAGCAAACTTGGCTACTGCCGAATATAGGATCATCCTTGAAGCTTATTGACCATAGCTAAATCCTAATGACGAAATACCCAAATACCCAAGGAATGACGAATGACGAAGCTCAAACATTTTTTCCCGTGCCCTGATTCAGCTTTTGGATTTCATTCGGACTTGGGTATTTCGTCATTCAGCTTCAGATATAAGATCCTGGACAGTGGTTTTCTGTAATGAATTATCAAGACTTTCTGTTGCTTTTTTGAGAACTTTTTCTATCCGCGGATCAATATTGCTAAGACCAAGCGCTTGCGGTTCAACACCCGAACGCATGACCGCATCAACAATATCTCCAACCTTAAGATGTTCCGGTGATTTGAGCAGCACAAAAGAGTTGTTCTTTGTTTCCGACAGTTTTGCCAGAAAACCGGCCTGTATCAGGTCGTTCACCATATCGTTGAGAAACCTTACAGGGATTCTTTTTTCGCGCGCAAAGGAGGATATTTCAAAATTAGGAGTTTCTTTAAGCATTGCTTTGCCGGCTTCAGCAATAATTGATAAGGCCAGCATGATCCGCGACTGTACATTGGCTTTATGTGCGCCACGCTCCATTGTGTAGGTTGTGCAATTCTGCATGGCAAAGGCAACTTCGGCGCCGAAAAGCAGTATATTCCAGCTCACATATACCCAAAGCAAAGTAATCGGCACTACGGCAAATGTCCCGTAAATGTTGCCGTACCTGATAAATGCCGCTACCTGCACCAATGCGCATATTTTCATCCAGAGAATAAAAAGCATTGCTGAAACAAAGCCGCCGGCAAAAGCGGGCTTCGCTTTTACTTTAGAGTGCGGCATGAATATTATCACGAACATAAAACATAATGTGGTCATTATAACAACAGTCAGGCTGGTCAGTATGTTTGCGCTGAGTACCGTCCTGATGCCGGCCGCCCAGGATTCATCCACAAACCTTGTAACGATATCTGCAATTTTGACGGATGACGCCGCAACAACCAGAACCGGCATTACCACCATTACGCTGATGTAGTCTGTAAATTTACGCCAGATAGGTCTTCCTGTGGTTACGCCCCACACACGATTGAATGAAGATTCTACCTGTCCTAACACCTGCACAACCATAAATAACAGAATCACAAGTCCTGTGCCTCCGATAGCGCCGAAGTTTACGTTTTCAACTTTATCGAAGATAAGATCTACCATTTTATCGATTTCGGCCGCGAACACGGAAGGCGAAAGAGAACCGTTTGTTTCATTTTCGGCTGAAATTGCTGTATCCGGAACAGTATTTGTTGTAGCGGCTGCCTGGGATCTTAGATTTTGAGTCAGGTTTTCGACAGCGCCTCGAAACTGTTCTTTGGCGGTTTCCGCGTCGCCGAGCCCGCGCGCAAGAGCCAGAGACAAAGCCAGGACAGGAACAATAGCCATAACTGTGCTGAACGTAAGCGCGGAAGCCTGAAGAGGACATTCATCTTCACGAAATCCTTTGAACACAAGATGCAGGACCCGAATAGACTTTACGCCAAATGAACGTATCGCGGACAATGAACTCAGTTCAATGTCCCATATATCATTACTCACAAACTTCCAGACCCGTTTCAGTTTATCATTCATTATTCATCATTTCTCGTTTTTTGATACAGCATCCATGCAGCCAAAGTCTTGGCATCCTCAATTTTGCCGCCCGAAATCATTTCCTCTAATTGCTCAGCAGTAACATAAACAACATCCAGATTCTCATCATCTTCCGGCGTCGCCTTTTTCGCTTCCGGTAAAAGCCCGGCGTAAAATAAGTGGGTTTGTTCGCTGGAATAACCCGGAGTAAGATAAACAACACCCAATTTCTTCAATTCATCACACGTGAAACCCGTTTCTTCTTTCATTTCACGTTTTGCGCAGTCCACGGGGTTTTCTCCTGATTCAAGCGTGCCTGCCACTATTTCAAGAAGATCCTTTTCTATAGCCTTTCTGAACTGACGAACAAAAACAAACCGTTCATCCGGAAGTTGGGCCAATATCGCCACAGCACCTTTATGCCTTACAATTTCCCTGCTTGATCTTATCCCGTTTTCCAGTTCAACATCAAGGAGTTCCAGCTTTAATAATCGTCCATCAAAAATTGTTTTTGAACTGATTGTCTTTTCGTTCATTAT
>JBHORK010000181.1:0-2808 GCA_042565725.1 Verrucomicrobiota bacterium | reverse complement strand
TTTTTTCTTGCTCATTTTCTTCTCCGTGTTGGTTGTTTTATTTTTTGAAGCCTTTTTTGATGAACTGTTTTTTTCTTTTATTTGAATAAGTCCTTTTGAACTTTCTGTTATGCGGCCGATTACTGATGTGTGTTCCAATCCCGCCTCCAGCATTTCTTTTACCATTTCATCCGCGTGTTCCTGCGATATAGCAATAAGCAGACCGCCCGATGTTTGTGCGTCATATAGAATCGCTTTTCGTTCGTCGGAAATATCATCAATGAATTCTGTTCGTTCGATACTGTATTCGGCATTTCGTTCGTTGGCTCCGGAAAACATGCCCTGTTCGGCATATTCCAGCACTCCCGGAAAGAGCGGCAACTCATCCATATATAATTCCGCGGTAACCTCGCTTTCCGTAACCATCTGGCAAAGGTGACCGAGCAGACCGAATCCTGTTACGTCCGTACAGGCGTTCGCTTTATGGCGCACCATTATTTCAGCAGAAATCCTGTTCAGGCTGGACATTGATTCTTCGATCGCTCTGATAGATTCTTGCGAGGCTTTATCAATCTGATTGGCAAGCGAGATTATTCCCGTTCCCAGTGGTTTGGTAAGGACAAGAATATCTCCAGGTTTTGCTTCGGCATTTGTCATGAGATCGGACTTGTTAATCAGTCCGGTAACAGCAAAACCGAATTTTATTTCAGGATCATTTATGCTGTGTCCGCCAAGAAGTATAGCGCCTGCTTCTTTCAAGACATCTATTCCGCCTCGGATTATGTCGGCCATGATCTCATGAGGCAGTGAATATATGGGAAAACCTATTACTGACAATGCCGTTACGGGTTTACCGCCCATTGCATACACGTCGCTTAAGGAGTTGCAGGCTGCAATCCTGCCGAACAGATATGGGTCATCTACACCCGGGGTAAAGACGTCTACGGTTTGTACCACTGTAACATCGGGAGTGAGTTCAAACACGCCCGCGTCGTCTGCCGTGGCTGTTCCGACAATAAGTCGTGGATCTTGCATTGCGGGAAGCTGGTTAAGTACTTTATGCAGGTCTTTCTGGCTGATTTTACTGGCACAGCCCGCACTGCGCACAAAATCCGTGAGCCTCACTTCCGCGCCGGCGTTTTCAGGCGGTACCCGTTCACCGGCGCATGTACAGATTTTCTTTTCTTTAAACAGAGGGCAAGGGCATGGCTTCTTCGGGTCACAGACACAATGGCCCAGCTTCATTGAGCGTGACATTACTCTCTTACGTTTTTCTTTAGCATTCATTTTAAGACCCCGTTCGAGCTAACGTTTTTTATTTTGTTGCCTTTCTTGATCTTGCGGAACGCATTTCGTTTCCCGAGTCTGCGAGGGATGATAAAATCGGATCGTAAGTTTGCGCCGGATGCGAGGCGTCGCGATCAGAATAGTATATGTATACATGAAGATCGCGACAACGCAGCAAACGGCGTGAAATCGCGATCCGATTTTATCACGAAATGCGTTCCGCAAGATCAAGAAAGGCAACAAAATAAAAAACGTTAGCTCGAACGGGGTCTTAAAATGAATGCTAAAGAAAAACGTAAGAGAGTAATGTCACGCTCAATGAAGCTGGGCCATTGTGTCTGTGACCCGAAGAAGCCATGCCCTTGCCCTCTGTTTAAAGAAAAGAAAATCTGTACATGCGCCGGTGAACGGGTACCGCCTGAAAACGCCGGCGCGGAAGTGAGGCTCACGGATTTTGTGCGCAGTGCGGGCTGTGCCAGTAAAATCAGCCAGAAAGACCTGCATAAAGTACTTAACCAGCTTCCCGCAATGCAAGATCCACGA
Source organism: Verrucomicrobiota bacterium (assembly GCA_042565725.1). Taxonomy (GTDB): domain Bacteria; phylum Verrucomicrobiota; class Kiritimatiellia; order UBA8416; family JBHORK01; genus JBHORK01. Next base: position 999 of record JBHORK010000181.1, on the reverse strand, counting down.
CTTATTGTCGGAACAGCCACGGCAGACGACGCGGGCGTGTTTGAACTCACTCCCGATGTTACAGTGGTACAAACCGTAGACGTCTTTACCCCGGGTGTAGATGACCCATATCTGTTCGGCAGGATTGCAGCCTGCAACTCCTTAAGCGACGTGTATGCAATGGGCGGTAAACCCGTAACGGCATTGTCAGTAATAGGTTTTCCCATATATTCACTGCCTCATGAGATCATGGCCGACATAATCCGAGGCGGAATAGATGTCTTGAAAGAAGCAGGCGCTATACTTCTTGGCGGACACAGCATAAATGATCCTGAAATAAAATTCGGTTTTGCTGTTACCGGACTGATTAACAAGTCCGATCTCATGACAAATGCCGAAGCAAAACCTGGAGATATTCTTGTCCTTACCAAACCACTGGGAACGGGAATAATCTCGCTTGCCAATCAGATTGATAAAGCCTCGCAAGAATCTATCAGAGCGATCGAAGAATCAATGTCCAGCCTGAACAGGATTTCTGCTGAAATAATGGTGCGCCATAAAGCGAACGCCTGTACGGACGTAACAGGATTCGGTCTGCTCGGTCACCTTTGCCAGATGGTTACGGAAAGCGAGGTTACCGCGGAATTATATATGGATGAGTTGCCGCTCTTTCCGGGAGTGCTGGAATATGCCGAACAGGGCATGTTTTCCGGAGCCAACGAACGAAATGCCGAATACAGTATCGAACGAACAGAATTCATTGATGATATTTCCGACGAACGAAAAGCGATTCTATATGACGCACAAACATCGGGCGGTCTGCTTATTGCTATATCGCAGGAACACGCGGATGAAATGGTAAAAGAAATGCTGGAGGCGGGATTGGAACACACATCAGTAATCGGCCGCATAACAGAAAGTTCAAAAGGACTTATTCAAATAAAAGAAAAAAACAGTTCATCAAAAAAGGCTTCAAAAAATAAAACAACCAACACGGAGAAGAAAATGAGCAAGAAAAAA
>JBHORK010000180.1:0-2843 GCA_042565725.1 Verrucomicrobiota bacterium | reverse complement strand
TGAGAAGGCGCAGGCATTCCTCGATGGCCTCACTTTCATAAACCTTTTTTCCTGCACGCAGGAGCGCTCCTTCCCTGCCCGTAACGGCAAGCCCATTAATCTTTGCCGGATCGATATTTGAAAGTAGTTTTTGAAGCATACCTTGCGGATCACCGTAATGGTCTTTAATTGTGACGTTCCGTTCCTTGAAATCCGAAGACCCGGAAACAATTTTTATCCTGCTGGCACCAATTCCTATTCCCATAAATAATTTGTTTTCCACTTCTATTGCCTCCTGTAAAACCCGGTTTCAGAACATATTGAATTCTTTGTCTGTACCAAGTTTCGCAGAAAGCATGCCAACGCGTTTCGTGAGACGCGCACAACCAATAAAACACCTGTTAATACGGCTTTTTATGCAGAGTAAAAGCAAAAGCCGGACTTATAGGGTCTTTTTATTTAAGTACGTATCATGTACACACTATGTGCATTTAGTGCGTATCTAAGAAAATGAACATCTTCGTCTTTCAGAAGCAGGTTTTCGTGTTGTCTTCCGGGAAAAAGGTATTGCCTCCTGCCCCTATGTACATATATAGTGCCCACACTATCAACGTGGTAAAAATGGGAAAAGCCACATAAGGCGTAGTTGGGGCGAGATAGCTTCCGCCGTCGCTCTTCCTCCTTTGCCAAGGCTTCGGAGGACAAGTCGAGCTATGGCGGGACAAGCAGTTGGTAGAGCAGTGGACTGAAAAAATCCCGAGCTGATTTCGCCTTTTTTCCTAATCCCCTTCTCTATCAACAACTTACAACAATATTTAGAGAATCCATTCTGTCGCTAACCTGCTCTAAACTGCAATAAAATGCAACGTAACTCAGGATAACCGTCACGAAAAACCGTCACGGGAATTGAGAATAGAGTGTTTTAATTGATTGGGACGGCAAGATAAAGCAACTTAGCGACACCTCTGTGACACGAAAATGACACGGGGAGTGTTTAAAAAGGGATAGGGTTTATTGTAACCGGAGAACCAAGCAGGGACATTATTATTATGTAAGCAGTGCGGTAAAGGAAAGAATCATGAGGTTATTATTGCTTGTATTGTGCTTGGGTGTCTTAACTTCTTGCTCATCGGTATCGCATCGCAATTCTCAAGAGCTTGTATATCCTATGAGTGAAAGTTTTCAGCGAGCACAAGCACTGATGCAGGATAAGCAACATTCTGCCCTTTGCCAAAGTGTATACGATGATTTTCGAAAAAATGCTAAAACAGGCATGACATCCGAGCAGTTCGCAAGAGCGGTGAATACAGAATGGGTTGAGAAAGCAAATATACTCGCTTCTTCACGGGGATTCAGCACGGGCCCGCCTCACCCTTTGGATATGGATCGTTTTTCAATGGGCTATGATGTTGTACTTTATCCGAATGAGGACAGCTACAGCAATTACGTTCTTTACTTCCGAATATCAAAACCCAATGCCGTAAATTTGGAAAAATGCACTTCGGAAGAATACACTAAGATTGGGGAGCAATTCCTTCAGGGTGACTTGCGGCAATCGTCAGTTGTTCTGAAGGAGGTTATTTGTTGTTTGTTTTCTGGGAAAGATGCAGTGCGAAAGCCAGTTATCTTCCGTATAGGTGAAAGAACAGAAAACAAACCGAACAAATAAATATCTTGTCTTTATTGCCCAATTCAAGCCCCCCCCTCACCCCCACAAAAACCATTAGACTTAGCCGTAATTAGTGATAAACTGTATGTCCGGAAGGCGGGGAATATGAAGAAGGCGGGATTGATATTATTGTTCTTTGGATTTCTTATTGTACCTAATGTATTTGCCGAGGACGTAAGCGAAACAAATAAGCCCATTGAATTCGATCCTACAGCTACAATTAAAAGCCCGGCAAGCATGAAGGGTAGTCGTGCGAATAAAAACACAGCGTTTGAATTATCTATATGGCCTAATATGCAGCTTTGTTCCACGAATACTGGTGTTCGGGGACTAAGAATAAGCCTGATGGGATGGAATCGAGATCTTTCCGGCTTGGACATAGGGTTAATCAATTTTGTTACAGATGATGTTGCAGGACTTCAAGTTGGTGGTTTTATAAATAGTGTTGGTCGAGACATGAAAGGAGTCCAGGCAGCGTATGGTTTAGTGAACATGACGGGAAAGGACGTTATCGGGCTTCAAGTTGCTTTTGCGGCAAATGGTGCTGAAGGAAACGTGCGTGGGGTACAGGTAGCCAGTCTGATGAACATTAGTAAAGGCGATGTAACAGGTGTTCAGTGTAGCGGATTCAGCGGTTTTATGGGGGCTACTTTTTTTGCGTTCATTGGTTATAACAGGGCAAATGATTTAAAAGGACTTCAGGTTACAATGGCCTACAACGAAGCACGGAACGCAAATGGTGTTCAAACATCGATTTTTTACAATGCAGCCAAGAAAGAAATAAAAGGGTTGCAAGCAACGTTTGGCGTTAACTATGCACAAAGCGTTAAAGGTGTTCAGATCGGGTTTGTTAACTATTGCCGTGAGCTTTGTGGCGTGCAAATTGGTGCAATAAACATAAGTAGTGAACATAAATTTCCGTGTGTGCCTATATTGAATGTGCGTTTTTAGCTTGAGAAATTAACACCCGCAAATCCAGGGTGCTTGAAAACCATTAGACTTAGCCGTAATTAGTGATAAACTGTATGTCCGGAAGGCGGGGGGTATAGCATGGACACGAATGCAATTGAAAAAGAGATTCAGGACAACAATCAGGGGAGTTCTATTCAAGCTAAGAGGCCTTCTTGTGGACTACTATTACTAGTGTCATGTCAGGTCTCTAACGTCGGATAAAGCCGTTTGAGTTTTATCCGCG
>JBHORK010000017.1:0-44323 GCA_042565725.1 Verrucomicrobiota bacterium | reverse complement strand
TACAACGAACGGGTTAACTGACATTTAGAATGGTCCAAACAATGGGGCAGAACCAGTCGGACGGCAAGAACGGCAAAAACGAATGGGGCAAAGGAGACGACATAACTAGTTGGGATAAAAAGGAGAAAAAATGAAAAAAATATTTTTAATTATGTTTTTGCTCACACTCTGCATGGCAGCAGACATAAATGCTGGAGGCGGAGAGTATACTTATACTGGGCGAAGTAAAAAATGGTTTGCAGAAGTAAAAAAACTAGGAACAAGATTAGAATCCGAAGGGTCTGTATTATTTTATGTTGATGGTAACGTGGGTAATTATCATTATATATCTGCAACTCTAAAGCAAATCTCTGACTCGCCTACATGGAATCCTGCCAATACGCTCTTGCCTCTTCTGTCTTTAGAAAAGGCACTCACGATTACAGAAAAAGAGTTGAAGAAAACAAATAAAGCCTATGACAACTTTCGTTTGATTGATTCCACACTTAGTAAATGCAACACCAATAAAGAGATTTGTAAAAATAAATGGAAGTATATTTTAAAATTTAGAGGAACATCTCGAACACACCATGACAGAACTTTTCTGGCATCTGTTTTAATGGATGGGACTATTCTTAAGCCTCACATTGTAGGATGGTCGTCCACTGATAAGGCTAAAGATTCAAGTCCCGATATAACGGATGTTAAAGAATTACCCGCAACCCGAAAAAAAACAGAAGAACGGCTTTCATCTGTTATCGTGCCTGAACTCGACTTTAGACAGGCTAATGTTTATGACATTATTGAAGTTTTGGAAGATTATATAAGTGAATACGGAAATGAAATAGAAAAAAACGAGAAAACACAGATACATTTAAAAGTTCATAAATCTGTTTCACCAGATAATAACCTACCTTATGCCTTACCTATTCATACGTCACTTATTGCGTTTCATGCCAAAAAAATGTCTATATGGGAAGCTTTAAAACTTACGGCTCAACTTGGACAACTGAAACTGCACACGGAAGGGAATGTTGTTACTATATATGATCCAAAGAAATGAGAAGGACAGATATTGAGGGGTTAGCAAAAAAAGTGTCAAATACAAACACTGTCTTTTGTCGGATTGAAGTCGAACAATAACTTTTGAGCCACCCCCAACGCTCCCGGAAACGCTCCCGGATTCTCAAAACCCTTAAATCAGCTCTTTTCTGCAAAGAATTGCAGGAAACTTGCAAAGTATTGTAAAATAACGACAATGAATTGTAAGTTAGGGTTTGGAACTTACAATGAATTGTTTGGAGCGGGTGACGGGAATCGAACCCGTGTGACCAGCTTGGAAGGCTGGAGCTTTACCACTAAGCAACACCCGCATCTAAGAATTGCCCAAGATTATGTAGTTGCACATACCTTTGAGTCAAGCAAAGGTTAACGTTTTTCAAGTCCTTTATCGCTTAAAAATCGTTTAGCACCCCTTGCTTTAATTTTCTTTTCAAGCTGCCGCGCTTTTTCTCTGGTTTCCTCCTTCTGACAATACACTTCTTTCCAGTCGTTAATGCGGCTTGCCCAATTATTTCCCTTAGCACGATGTTGTCTTTGTCTTTTCCCTCGGTATTTTGAGAAACCGCTGTAATACAGGTTTGAACTTGCGGAATAAAGGATGTATACAAAGAAACTCATTTCCCGTGTGACCAGCCCCGCAATAGCGGGGTAAACTTGGAAGCTTGCGACGCCATGGGCGTCGGCTGGAGCTTTACCACTAAGCAACACCCGCACCTGGAAATTGTGCAAGGATTATGTGACTACAAGTCGGTGCGAGTCAAGCAAATGCGCTAAAATGAATCAACTTCCCTCCCTACTTAATCTGTATTCATCCCGGGCATCGAGCGCGGGAGCGCGGGCGGTTACTTTCTCGCTTCAACAATCTCTCACCCAATCCCTACATTAGGCGATGCGTCAATCGTTATTGCCTCTTCCCCTCGAATCCCCTGCCCTGACCCAGCCAGCCCCGCGATCATCGCGGCATTATCGGCACAATACTGAGGTTCAGCCATAAACAGTCTAATATTGCTCTGCCCGGCAAGTTCTTTCAACCGTTCACGAAGACGGCTGTTCAATGAAACCCCTCCAACCACAACAAGATTACCGTCATTACCTACCGCTCTTTTACATCTATCCATCAGAGAATCAACTATGGCCTCCTGATAACTTGCCGCAAGCGAAGATACTTCTTCACGACCTTCAGAAAGAGGATGTTCTTTTAAATAATAAAGCAAAGATGTCTTCAACCCGCTGAAACTGAAACATAAATCCGGGTCCAGATTATCAAACCGCCACTTTTTCTTTCCCGGCACTCCGCGCGGAAAATGCACACTTTTCTTGTTCCCATCCCGACCTGCTTTGTCTATAGCCGGCCCGCCGGGATAACCCAGTCCCAGAAGATTCGCGCCTTTATCAAAAGCCTCTCCAGCCGCATCATCTATCGTCTGGCCAAGAAGTTCATATTTCCCTAACCCTTCCACGCGTATAATACTGGTATGTCCCCCGGAAACAACAAGCGCGATAAATGGACAGAGCTCTTCATACACCGGTGCATCATCTCCAAGGAAAGCGGAATAGATATGCGCTTCCAGATGATTGATAGCGCACAGCGGTTTGTTCAATCTTAATGCCAGACCCTTGGCCGCAGAGATCCCCACAAGAAGCGAACTGGCCAGCCCCGGCCCGTATGTAGCGGCAACCGCATCTATGTCATCCCATGACAATCCAGCTTTATTCACGGCCTCTTCTATTATGCCGGGAAGACTTTCCACATGGTGCCTTGACGCAATCTCGGGAACTACTCCTCCGTAGGGTCTGTGAAGGGATACCTGGCTGAATATCACGTTCGACGCAACATTCCGACCGCCGACAACTACCGCAGCCGAAGTTTCATCACAAGAAGTCTCAATTCCCAAAACATTCATAAAGAGCTATTTGCTTTGTTGAATCATGCAATAATAACAATATAAATCAAACGCCAAGAATTTTATTTACCCCGGTAAATACGGTTATCGTTGATCGGTTGCGCAGCTCGAAACGTCATACGGTTGCGGCTTTTTCTATTCTTTCTTTTCCCTTCGATGTTCAATGTTCGAAGCTCGATGTTGGATGTTCACTCTTCCCTATTAACCGCCCCCCGCATCCCCGTTTCGCCGCATCCCCGTTTCGCCGCGTCATTCCTTAACCTAACCCTGGTTTTTGATCACCTTTAAGGCCCGAAGAAGATCAACCGCGCGCTGAAGCTCGTGGTCAACAACATCCTGATATTTCTCTTTATCTTCATCGGCAAAATGCTTCGGATTTTCTATATGGGCCCGCCTGATCTGAACTTTTCTCCATTCAGCAGGAGACACATAAACCAGAATATCCGGATCAATACCCTTATCATGTATCTGTTTCCCACTGGGAGTATAATAAAGCTGAGTAGTCATGCGAATAGCTGATTCTTTATCCGACTTCAATTTGATAATGCTCTGCACCGATCCTTTCCCAAAACTAGTACTCCCCACAAGCACAGCCCGTTTATTATCCTTAAGGGCGCCTGCAACAATCTCTGCGGCACTTGCACTCCACCTATTTATTAAGATTGCCACATCAAAATCTTCATAATGATACTTGCCTCGTGCTCTACTCAGCACTTTATCATAAACTCCTTCCCGTCCCTTTGTTGAAACAATCAATTGCTGTTCCTTCAACAACTTCTGAGAAACCTCAATAGCCGATCGCAGGAGTCCTCCGGCATTACTGCGCAAATCAAGCACAAGCGCACTCATTCCTTCATCAATTAATTTCTCCAGTCCTTTCTGAAAGGCATCCGCCGTCGGAGCGGAAAACTGCGTTATGCGAATATAGCCTATGTCGTTGCCAATGATTCTTGCCCCCTTAACGGTGGGCACTTCAACCATATCACGTTTAATCTCTACTTCCTTTGTCTCTTCTTCTCCTATACTCAAAATAGTCAAAGTTACTTTCGCGCCTTTCGGTCCGCGCAGTTTCTTAACTGCCTCACTCTGCGTTATATCACGCGTCTCTTCACCGTCAATTTTAAGTATCCTGTCGCCCGACTGTAATCCGGCCCTGTAACCAGGCGTATCTTCTATAGGCGCTATAATCGTCAGGAACCCATATTTTATCGCTATATAAATTCCGATCCCACTGTATTGACCAGTCGTATCCTCCTTAATATCGCTGAAAGCTTCGGGCTCCAGAAAATCACTGTGCGCATCAAGACCCTTCAGTATTCCATGAAGCGCGCCATTGATAATTTCTTCGTAGCTTTTTTCATTAACGTAATACTTCTTAACATGCAGCATAACTTCCGCAAGTCGTTCCATCTCATCATAAGCCGCACTGTCAGAGTCAACTTGTTCTTCAGCAAAACACACGACGGGCGACACGACCTGCAAAGTTGCGGTCATACAAAACATAAGCACAATTGCATACAATCTACTTTTCAATATATTATCCATAATTCCCCTTCTCTTTAGCCTGATCTATTCATAAAAATCTACTGCGAAGCTGATGAATAGATCAGGCTAGATTTACCACTAACCACGCAACGGAACAAATCTTCTGTTTCGAACATTAAATGAATGTCCGCACTCGCCTCGCAGATCAAGGATTGTGTTGAAATTCTGCGTACTTAAATACAAATCGGTTTCAGCATGAGTTTTATATTGGAGATTACCCGCAACATAAGAGGCAAACAGTCGCAGAATCAGCTTATCAACCAAATCGGTTTCATATACTGCAAAGATCCCATACAAAAAACCATACTCCATCATAACATCAGGCTCATCATAATGAACATATGCGAACTGGACCCCGGCCTCTAAACCATTAAACTTTTCGAAACACATGCGGGAATCCGTTTCTTCTGAGAGCGGCATATCTTCCCGCTTTGTCTCCCCTAAATCAACATCGGCAATATGTACTGTATCAACACCTGCTTTAATACCCTTCTCTGTTTCTATTGTTTTTTTTACAGGAATTGTTTCTGGTTCAGAAACTTTCTTAAGTTTTACCGACACTTTTGAAACAGGAATATTTGTTGTTATAACTATTTTCTCATCACCCTGTCCCTGTGAAGCTTCCCGAGGCAACCTACTTCGCTCTGCGAGCTGTGAAGGTCGAGAGCCGCGGGGCTTCCTGGTGAAGGAGGGTTCCGCATCCCTACGCCATACCTTCATGAAAAATACGGCAAACAACACCACAAACCCTATTATAAGAATTAATAATATCTTTGATTTCATATCAATACCGGCTCCAGCAGGAGAAGAATAGAAACAACTTTATTCAGACATCCCTTTCAGAATATCCTATCATGGTCTTTGCTGTAAAGATGATTGCAGTCAAACATGCATAACACAGTAAAATGATCCATAGCGAAGGCTTCTTTACTTCTATACTACCGAACGGAATGCCTGCCATCAGCCTCATGGCTCCAGTCAGTATCGACACCAATGCAAGATTGGCATGATTGAAAATATGCGCAAACAACGCTATACAAGAACCAAGCACAAGCGATAAACATCCGGAAAGAACCACCAGAAACGCCAGGGGTATCACAATCAGATTACTGACAAACGCAATAGGTGTAAACCTGCCGAAGAAATACATGGTTAGAGGCGCCGACACAAGCCACGCGGATATTGAAAGAGCTAAAAGCGAAGAAATATAACGAGCCGTTACGCGACATCCTGTTATCCATTTACTTTCCGGCTGGAGCCGCAGCGGGTCTTTTTCATAAAATCTTCTCATCGGCCTTTCAAAAACCGGAAACATAAGAATCAAGCCGACTACAACTGCAAATGAATAAACAAAGCCCATATCGAACAACTGACCGGGTGCAACAGCCAGAATCAGCAACGCCGCAAACGCAAGTGAGGAAAAGCTATCCGCCTTTCTACCAATCAACGGCGCGGAAAAATATACAATGGCCATAACACAAGCGCGAACCGCACTGGCTCTTGCTCCTGTAGCAATCGTATACGCGATCAGCAAAGGCGCAAGGAAAAGAACCCAATACACACGGGAAATCCGGAGCGCCGTAAGAACAAAAATGATTATGCCGGCAATTATCCCAACATGAAGACCGGAGATAGCAAAAATATGAAGGGTTGCTGTAGAAAGAAATACCTCACGCATGTCTTCTGATATTTGGCCCCTGTAGCCCAGCAAAACAGCATGAAGAAATCCAGCTGTATCAGGACAGTCTTCTATTCCAACCGAAAGATACGTGGCCGCCGACTTTCGCATACTGAAACACTGTTTAACAAACCAATTACCATGGCCTCCCGAAAGAAAACGCGAGTCACGCCATGAGGCGTTCAGACAATAATCACGTAAACCATGGATACGTCTTATTTCACCGTCATACACCCTCTGTTTAATTATACCGGAAATCCGCCATCGTTCGCCGTAGTCCGGTTTCCGATTCCCGGCGTATCCGTACCAGAATACGGAGACTTCTTCTTCATTACCGGGACAAACCTGTTGACCGGTTTTTGTCTCTTCAATACGTAACGGGAATTTCCACATGTATATTCCCTGTTTCTGGTTCATGGGTCTGCCAATGGGATCACCTGCCACAATTCCCGTAACTATAACTTTTTCTTCGAGCATACGCCCGAATTTGCGCGTCGCGGAAACACCAAGCGGATGAACAAGAACCGCAGACCACGCAGCTAAAACAACACAGACATACAGGATCAGGGACGAACATGCTTTCCACGGTGTGACATAAACCAGAATTGACGCAAGAAGTAAAAAAGACACCGCGGCAGTCACTACACAGGAGGGAGGAATTTCAAATGAAAACGCAAGCCACGTTCCCAGCATATAACAAAAAACCAGCCCGACAAGGGGCCGGCGGATTGGGAGTTTTGAACTTATCGCCTTCGGCGGACATTTTGTCCTCATAACTTCGCCTTAAATCGAATATTCAATATCCAACAAGGAATATCCAACCGAAGATCGGAGCCGCGTATTTTTCCTTGGAATGTCACAATCCATCCCAAATAGCATTGCGCTGAATCTTTACTTGGATATTGGACATTCCTTGTTGGATATTGGGTGTTCAAATTCTCGAAACATCTCAAAGCCCCTGCAGGCTCGTCTGAATACCTGATTCGTCTTTACTCGTCATATCCGGCGAAACCATACAAAGACTCGTCCGCTTCTTCTTCATAACCGAACATGCAACTGACTGCACTTCTTCGGCAGTTACGGATGACAGTCTTTCTATTATTTCCTGTGGATGAGTGAACTTGCCGCGGGAGATCATGTTGTCGCCAATCCACATCATCTGACTACTTGTGCTTTCCAATCCAAGACGAAGTTGGCCAATAGCGTAATCTTTAGCCCTCTTTAATTCCTTCCGACCCACCTGCCGTTCCTTCAGCCTGATTAATTCTTTTATTATAAGATTCACGGCCTTACAACTTCTCTTCCGGTCCAGTCCAGCGCTTATCACCAGCGCACCGCTATCCCGATACAAATGTGCGCCTGAATGCACAGAATATGCCAGACCATGTTTTTCCCTGACAATTTGAAACAGGCGCGAACTCATATTTTCGCCTAAAACAGCATTGAGAATTTTCAGGGCGTATCGCCGTTTATCGGAACGTCCGAACAACCTGATCCCCAGTGCCAGATGGGCCTGTTCAATATCTTTGTGTCTCAACGCAATATTACCCTGCGCTACAGAATGCGTAACTTTCCTGCACTCCGGCACTGCCCGGCGCCTGAGTCGGCCCGCATATCGCGCAACTTTCGAAACACACGCTTCATGATCCACCTTCCCGGCAAAAGCAAATACAGTGTTTCCTGAAACATATTTTTTTCTTTTGTAATCTGTAATTCTGGCCCTATTCAATTCGGCAAGTGTTTCCCGAGTACCAATAACAGGCCTGCCCAACGGATGATTTTTCCAGAGCGCCCCCTCAAGCATTTCCTGAACTATATAATGAGGCTGATCACGATACATCATCATCTCTTCAACAATAACCCCACGCTCCTTATCTATATCCGACTTTGCCAATCGAGGGTTAAAATACATATCGCTTAAAACATCCTGCGCATGCCAGAGCTGATCGTAAGGAACGCGAACGTAATAACAGGTGTGCTCTTCCTGCGTAAAAGCATTTATGTAGCCGCCGCGTCCTTCAATAGCCTGTGAAATGTCGACTGCCGAACGTTTTTTTGTGCCCTTAAAAAGAAGATGTTCAACAAAATGACTGACACCCGACATATTCTTCTGCTCATATCGTGCTCCAACCCCAACCCAAATCCCCATTGAAACACTTTCAACATGGGGGATCGAAGAAGTAATTACTCTTACGCCGTTATCAAGTTCTGTAATCTTAACATCCATCATAATTTTCTGTACCTCGTTAAGCGTATTTCGTGAAGCGTGACCGGATTCCCTTGGGCATTCAGCAATTCGTTATTCCTTCAGACGCTAAAGAAAGCTCCTTAAGACTCACTTCTTTCTCGTAAAGGGCTTTGCCCACAATCGCTCCAATCAGATTAGGCTGGCGTAATTCAACAAGGGACTTGACATCAGAGGCAGAGGTAATTCCGCCGGAAGCAATAACATTACAAGACACATTCTCGCATATCTCCCTGATACTTGCCGTGTTGGTTCCAACCATCATTCCGTCTTTGGCAGTATCAGTGCATATCAGAGTCTTCACACCCGCGTTATTAACGTCCAATGCCAGATCTAAAGCATTCATTTCTGAACCTTTAACCCAGCCTTCCGTCAGAACCATGCCGTCACGGGCATCTATTCCAACCGCTAACTGTTCGCCGAATCTGCCCGCCAGTTCTTTTAAATCATCAATATCCTTTACAGCGCGAGTACCTATAATGGCACGTTTGGCTCCGCAATCCAGTACCGCCCTGATATCTTCATTCGTACGAAGTCCACCACCTACCTCTATCGGCATGCTTACGGATTCGGCTATTGCCGCAATAATTTCCGTATGCACAGGCTTGCCCTGAAAGGCTCCATCTAAATCCACTATGTGCAGATAGTCCGCGCCTTCACCTGCCCAATACCTGGCCATCTCCACAGGATTTTCTGAATACACCTTTACATCTTCAGCTTTCCCCTGGCACAACCTTACGCAACGGCCATCCTTCAAATCTATTGCCGGAATTATTATCATTATTAAGTTACAGGTTTTGTGACATTGTCACACCTTGATTTCCTTTGTGATTGTTAAAATATCAAATTAACTTGAACACTCAATATCCAACAAGGAATTTCCAATATCCAAGTATTGGAATTGCTAGAGATTCATTTCTAAACTATATTTGTTTTCGAATAAAGATCGAATGATTCAGAAAGCCTTTCTTTATTCCTTCATCATTGGATATTCCTTGTTGGATATTGGATATTCGTCTTCCGGAATCAAATTCTCCCCTTACTCGACGGCACACCCCTGACACGCTTGTCCATCTCGCAAGCCATTCGCAAAGCTTTTGCAGCTGCTTTAAAAACAGATTCATACGCATGGTGCGGTTCCTGACCATAAAGCTGAGTTATGTGCAAATTCATCCGCGCCTGGACACAAAAGGCTGTGAAGAATTCCTTGATCAAGCTGACATCAAAATCACGTATCTTTTTCTTGCGGCAAGCTGTCTCCATCACCAAAACCGGACGTCCTCCCAGGTCAACCGCGGCACGACTCAACGCTTCGTCCATAGGCACAATGCTCCATCCGTATCGAACAATACCTCTTCGGCTCCCAAGCGCTTTGTCCAGCGCTTTACCCAGAGCAAGACCAATGTCCTCAACCGTATGATGATAATCCACGGCCAAATCACCAACCGCTTTTACTTTGAGATCAACCAAGGAATGTTTGGAGAACAAATCCAGCATGTGGTCAAGAAAAGGAATCCCGGTATTAATCGCATATTTACCCTTCCCTTCAATATCCAGATCCACGGATATGCTTGTTTCTTTTGTTTTGCGTTTTATTTTTGCTGTTCTTTTCTTCATTTCTTTTATCCTTTCAAGAGAACCCCCTGCCATCTAATATTCAGACAGGATTTACAAGATTTACAGGATGGCAAAGAAAGATAAAGTCATTTTTCAATCATGTGGGTTTAACCACATGATTGATAATTCTTCATCCCGTTGATCCTGTCGATCCCGTCTAAAAACTCTTAATTCTTTCGCGCAATTTCTTTAACGGCTTTTATCAGTTTATCAATTTCTTCATCAGTCCCTATCGTAATACGAACACAATCACCTGTCTGCTCACCTGCAAAATAACGAATAAGTATACGTTGCTTTCTTAATCGTTCAAACAATTCCTTAGCTGTTATTCCTTCCGGGCGAACCCATAAAAAATTCGCCTCAGACGGATAAACTTCATATCCGATATCGCTAAGCTCTTTACTGAGCCTGGCGCGAGTATTCTTTATCTTTTCAACATTAGTATACATATAATCAATATCGGACAATGCCACCAGAGCAAGATTTTGTGAAATCATATTTACATTATAAGAATCTTTAACCTTATATAAGGCATCTACTAGAATACTGGACCCCACCGCATATCCGACCCTGAGTCCTGCCAGTGAATACGACTTAGAAAACGACCGCGCAACCAGCACATTATCATATTCCAGCGCCAGATTCATTTGATGCTCTTTTGCAAAATCAACATAGGCTTCGTCAATCAGCATAACTCCCGATATCGACTCGCACAAACCCCTAACACGATCCTCTGGACTGAGAATACCTGTGGGGGCGTTTGGATTAGTAAGAAAAAACAAAGAGCAATCGTAACCATCAGGCAGGGGCCCGGCCTGATATTCTTTATCAAGACCAACAGGCTTTTTTTCCACATCACGTATGTCCGCCAAAACAGGATATAGAGAATAAGACGGATCATAGTATCCTATAGATCCATTATTTTCCACAAAGGCGCGCGTGCATAATGCAAGCAACTCATCCGATCCGTTTCCGACAAATACATTTGAAATCTCACACTTATGAATCTCGGAAATTTTCTTACGAAGATTCCTGCTCTCGGGGTTCGGGTAAAATTTCAGCATCTCGCCGCCCATCTCCGATAACGTCTTAACAACAACAGGCGACGGCGGATAAGGGTTCTCGTTTGTGTTAAGCTTAATTACACCCGTCTCCGACGGCTGTTCGCCCGGAACATAGGCTGTCATTTGCTGTACTGATTTACGAATGAACCCTTCCATTTTAAAAACTCTCCTTTGAAATCAACCATTGCTCTAGCCCGAACATTTCACGCTTTCGCCACGAAGACTCATGAAATGTTCGGGCTAGAAACTTGAAATTGGAAATTTGGAGATGGTCTTAATTCTGTCAAATTTCAAATTTCGAATATCAAATCTACTTATTCTCAAAACGAATGCGGGCAGATCTGGCATGAGCATCAAGACCTTCCACGCGGCCAAAAGCTTCAATGATAGGAAGAGCATCCTTCAAATCGGCACGCGTAAAGGCAATGTAACTCGTTCTTCTGCGAAAATCATCCACCGAAAGCCCGGAAAACATTGATGCTGATCCGCCAGTCGGTAAAACATGGCTCGGCCCTGCCGCAAAATCACCAACAGACTCCGGCGACCAGGGGCCAACAAATACAGCACCTGCACTGCGCACTTTTTTCAACCAGTTCTTCGGCTCCCGAACCATAATCTCAAGGTGCTCAGGGGCAAACCGATTACACAACTCCATGCCTTCATCTAAGGTATTCACCATCACTATCAGCATGCCCTTCCCCATTACCTTTTGAACAGTCTCCAGGCGCGATAACGTTTCAGCCTGAGTTTTCAGTTCCTTCTGGACCTCTTTGGCTAAATCCCTGGATGTTGTAACAAAGAGCGCCTTTTCCCAGCCCGTGCCATGCTCGGCCTGTGAAAGCAGATCTGCGGCAATAAAACTCGCATTCCCCGTGTTGTCGGCCAGCACAGCTATTTCACTGGGGCCAGCCACCAGATCCAAAGCCACATGACCGTAAACCTGCCGCTTTGCGGCAGTAACATAGACTCCGCCCGGTCCCACAATCTTCTGTACCCTACGAATTGTTTTGGTGCCATAGGCCATAAGCCCTACAGCCTGAATTCCGCCAATCTTATAGATCTCAGTAGCGCCGGCAGCTTCAAGAGCATAAAGCAGAAAAGGATCTACTTTCCCCTTCTTATCGCACGGAGTACACGCAACAACCTCCTGCACTCCGGCCACCTTCCCTAAAGTAACCGTCATCATTGCCGTTGACGCCAGAGGTGCCGCTCCGCCAGGCACATAAACACCCACTCTATCCAGGGGAACAAATTGCTCACCCAATACACCTCCCTTGCCACTCGACACACTCCAATTCTTCTTCATCCCCGCTTTGGCAAACGCCACGACACGATTATACACTTCTCTTACCGCAGAACGAAAATCATCATCCACACGATTGCGAGCATTTAACAGTTCCGGTTTGGTCACCCGGAAATCCGCAACCTTCAAAGAAACACCGTCAAATTTCCGGGCATATTTCGCAACAGCCATGTTGCCATTCGTTCTGATATCAGCAAGTACACCGCGTACTACTTCTTCCGCTTTATCATCAAAGGCACGTCTCTTGATGAAAGCATCAACCGGATTTTGTTTGGGATCCTTACAGGACCATTTGACTATTTTTACATTCATTTCTATTGCGCTCCGAAGCTGACTGTAATTCGACCCGAACATCTTTCGCCGGGTTTCACAAGCTTACCCTTTTCCATTGTTCTTATAACAATATCATTTACTTCTCTGCTATTACTGCCGGTTACGAGAAATACGTGTTCGGCTTTGCCGTCCTGATTCACTTCAACATATACCGTTACCAACCACGGTTTTTGAGAGTACTCCTTAAGTTTCACAGGAAAATCAGGTATTTGAAAACCGTATTCCTTAATCTTTTCTGATAATTCTATAATCATCACCATATCCCGTTCCGGTTTCAATGACTGACCATCAACAAGCTTCCTGCGCCACCGCGGCCCACGCTTTTCTAAGCCCTGTATTGTTTTTGCGTAAAGGGCCTCATATTCAACAAATCTCGATGCCTCCTGCTCCTCCTCCGGATGCCTCTCAAGAAATTTAGGTGGTCTGGCTTGATAACTGCACAATACATCCATTCTTTCTTCTCCCTCATCGGGCCAGGCATTTCCATTATCAGAGCTGCGGGAAAGAATTATAGGATCTAAATACGTTTTACCCTTCCCGTCATCAAACTGTACGTAGGACACTTCGAATGTTTTTTCCTTACCGATATCAGCTGTATGTCCCTCCGGAGGCAAAGGCCAGGCAAACCATAATCCTATCCAGCCCAATGCCACAAGCACACTGGGTAAGCCGATTATGCCCATTGAATATGATCTGCTCTTTTTCATATCATTTTATAGCTTTATCTGTTTATCCGGGAAAATATTAAATCCTAATATCTAAATTCTAAACAAATACAAAATTCTAATGTTCAAATGATTAAAACATTCCACATCTATACTTACAAACGTGCAATGCTGAGTATTCTCTACGTTTTGAACATTTGAATTTAAATCATTGGAATTTGTTTAGATTTTAGAGTTTAGCGCTTAGAATTTCCTCCTAAAATGATCTTATACCAACATTAACCTTCGAAAAGCCAGCCTGGCGAGCTATTTCAACTATTTTCACAATCGTTCCATGCGAAACACGTTTATCAGCCAGAACGGCAAGAACCTCATTAGAGCCTTCTTTTACGCAAGCACTAAACTTCTTTTTAAGTTTTTCTATCTGATCATCACGCTTCAATATAAAACGTTCATCATCAAAAAAAACAATTTCTTTCATTCCTCCGCCGTTCATCTTGCCTGTTGACAGAACAAATGCTGCCAACCCTAAACGTGAGCCCTGGTCAAAAGTTGCTTCCGGCAAATCAACAACAAAACCAGGCTGAAGAACAAACCTGAAACTTACCATTAAGAAGAAAACGACAAGAAATACAACGTCAACCCAGGGCGCAACGCTAATGAGCCCCTGTCCTATCCTATTCTTAGGATAGAACCGTGTTCGCAAACCACTGACAGTGCGCTCTCTGAGTTTGGCTTTATTTGTCATTTGATAGTTTCTGTTTTGTCAGTTATCCAATTCATTTTTTTGCTCAAAACTTTGTAACCTGCTGATTTTCTTCACGCTACAACACATCTGGTGTTTTTCATGAATAGATCAGGTTAAATCCGTGTTGGTTAGAAATGCGATAATTTCTGATGCCGCCCTGTCCATGTCCAATACGATCCTGTCAATTTTGATCACCAGCAAATTAAACGCCGCATAACAGGGAATTGCCACGAACAGACCCGCGGCGGTAGTTATCAAGGCTGTCATCAGGCCGCGCAATACATTGACAGACTCCATAAGCGGAATGTTCTGCTGCATTACAAGCAGGAACTCCACCATTCCAACTACCGTGCCAAGCAATCCCAGAAGCGGTGATATCTGTGCCACAGTGGTTACAACAACCAGTCTGCGTTCCATGCGCGAAATCTCGGCCTGACTGGCTTCGCCCACCGCAGAACGAATTGTATCCTTACTGTCATTGCGATGCAGAACCGCGGTTTTCACAATGTATGCAACCGGACCAGGTGTTTCATCACAAATCGTAAGCGCTTCCGAAATATTCTTGCGCTTTAAAATATTAAAAATCCCCTTCAGGAAATCGTCCGACTTAATTCTGGCACGATGTAAATGCAGGGCCCGTTCAATAAAAACTATGAACGCTGCTAAAGCAAAGACAACAATAATCCAGAAAACAAAACCTCCTTGCTGAAACAAATATGTAAAAGACATCTTTTCGTCCTCCTTTATTCGTATCTCGTATCTCGTGAATCGTATTTCGTTTTATCTGTCAACATTCGGCATTCTTTTACTCTCTTGGTGTCATTCGTATCTCGTATTTCGCTTCACGCCTCACGCTTCACGTTTCACGAGATACGCTAAAATAGCCACCAATGTTCTGATCTTATTCTCTTAATACTTTCAAGCGCCTCATCCGCGCCCGGCACACCTGCCTTTTCAACCCTCTTGAGAATACTCACAGCCTTCCGCCATTCTTTCCTTTTTTCTAATATACCTACAGCGTAAAAAGCTGCCCGTGTAAACCACCTTTTACATGCTTCGTTAAGCTTGGCCTTTTTCTCAAGCTCCTCAAAATAGCGGATTATTACCTTCAAATAATACTGTTCCAACGCCTCATCCATTTTATCCAGCTTTTCATAACATCTTCCAATCATACATTCCGCCTGCAGTACAAGATCCAGGCGGACATTAGAATCGTTGGCAACAATGCGATAAGATTCAATACTTTCCTCATATCGCTTGGTGTCCTCATTACCAAGCATAAACTGGCAATATCCCTTTTGATTTATTGAGTCAGCGACTAAATCACTTTCAGAATACTTGTTGATAATCTCATCAAAAATCAGAATGGCTTCGGGATATTGCCCAAGCTCACAAAATGCATCAGCCTGAGCGAAGCGAACTCCGGCCATTTTTCTACTACTCGGATTCGGATACTCTTTGATGAATTTCGTAAAAAGCTCAATCGCATGAACATATTCCTTACGCTTTGAAGCCGCACGGCCCGCCCACAACAAAGCATCGTCTCTCAACGAGTTGTCCTGAAATTTTTCCGCGAATACTTCAAAATCTTTTCCTGCCGACTCGTAATGACCATGATTGTATTCATATTTTGCGATCCAGAACATGACCTCCGGCGCCCATCGCGAACCCTGATACCGCTTAATAAAATCCCTGCATATAGCCAATGCCCTTTCATCTCTCCACAACCCATAATGGCACATCCCACGCATGAAAAACGCCTGCTCTGCAACCGCATCAGCGGGGTAATCACGCACAACACTCTCAAAATCTTCTAAAGCTTCCTCAAACCTATACAGCCCATGAAGAACCATACCGCGACCGTGAATTGCCTCGGCAATATGATTACCGTTTGAATACGTGTTTATAACATTGTTGAAACCTTCAATGGCTTCCATTAAAAGCCCCTGTTCCCTTGTTATTTCCGCAATGTGGAGCAAGGCTTCCTCTGAAAACGGGCTGTTTGCGTATTTATCAATAAGGTTCCTGAATTCGAGTTTGGCTTCTTTCTGCTGTCCCGCTCTATTCATGCTTTCCGCAAGCTGATATAAGACATTCGGCATCACGCTCGACGCAGGAAATTCACTTGTCAGCTGTCTGTACGTCTCCTGGGCAAGTTTGTATTGTCCATTGGCGAAATGAGCATCTCCCATCTTAAATAAACATTCTTCTTTTTTTGAGGGATCCTCATGTAAATTGTACGCCTTGGAAAACGCTGTCGCGGCCTCAGCATAGCGTCCGATATTAATAAAACCCCATCCTTTACCTGAATATGCTCGGGCCTGTCCGGTGCTGTTGGTAAATGTTTCCAGATAGTACTGAAACTCATTAATAGCTTCTTTATTCTTCTCGTGGTCAAGCAATGAACCCGCAAGCTTCAACTGTGCTGTCTCTGCCCGAGGATCCGCCGGGGAAGCGGAAATATGTTTCTTCAGCAAAGGAACACCTTCTTCAAAACGCTCGGTATCAATAAAATACCACCCAAGTTCAAACCCACCCCTTATTTTAAGATCAGGATCTCGAGCCAGTTCAATACCCTTCTGCAAAGCACTTACAACCTCATTACTGTTCCCCAATGCAGACTGTGCCACACCAATTGAAAGCCAGGTCTTAGCCTTGAAGTCATCGGAGATGTCCTTGCTGATAACAAGAGAGGTCAGAACATTAACCGCATCTTTCCAATGTTTCTGTCTAATAAATACCTGCCCGAGCCAATAATGTCCTTCCTGCACCTCAGGAAGCTCTCCCGGCAATTTCACCAGCCTGGAAAGCACCTCTTGTGCCGGCTTCTGCCGGTCAACCTTAACCAGCGTTCTGCCCCACTCAAGCAAATTAGTCGAACCATCCTCTGAATCCCCGTATACCTTGTCAAATCGCTCAAAAATCTCTAATGCCTTATCGATTTCTCCTTTTTCAAGATAACACCAGGCCCTAAGCCGTTCAGCCTGCATAATATGCTCTTTTTTTGACTTACTACCCACATTACTGAGCTCCTTTAATGCCTCATCATAATTTCCAAGCTCATATCCGGCCATGCCTCTCCAGTAATATACAGCTCCTTTGTCCCGCATATCCTTGACCAATGTTCCTTTCAAATTCAGAACATCAAAAATCTTCTCGTATTTCCGCTGTTCATAAAGCGAACGTGCCAGCAGAATAATCACTTCCTCAGCACGCTCCTCACTCAAAGAAGAACCTGCTTTCCCCAGGTATAAATTGATTTGCTTTTCGGCAAGATCGTAAAGCCCATCTTCCATGGCAGCTTTACCTTTGGATAATATTGCGTCAGCTTCATTATTCGGAGACGCCGAATAAACAGAACAAAGACCTGACAATACAATAATTAATATTAGAATCCGGATTCTCATTTTCTCTACTCTTTTACCCTGAGCCCGTCGAAGGACTACTCTTTACTTCCCCAAGCATCTTTTTCAGAAACCTGCCTGTATAAGACGCTTTGCATTGCGCCACTTCTTCAGGTGTACCCGCAACAACAACCTCTCCTCCCAAATCTCCCCCTTCCGGACCCAGATCAATAATGAAATCTGCTGACTTAATCACATCCGGATTGTGTTCAATTACCACAACCGTATTACCCGCATCCCGCAGACGATTAAGCACCTCCAGCAGCTTCTGCGTATCCGCAAAATGCAGGCCCGTGGTTGGCTCATCCAAAAGATAAAGAGTACTGCCAGTGGCAGTTTTACTCAATTCCGCAGATAATTTAACACGTTGAGCTTCCCCACCTGACAGAGTAGTGGCAGATTGTCCCAATTGCAAGTAACCAAGGCCTACTTCCGATAAAGTACTTAATCTTCTCGATATTGCCGGAACATTCCGAAAAAATTCCAATGCTTCATTCACTGTCATGCCCAGAATATCGGCAATATTTTTATCATTATAGGTAATATCGAGTGTCTCTCTATTATATCGTGTACCGCGACATAACTCGCAGGTAACATAGACATCCGGAAGGAAATGCATTTCCAGTCGCAAAATACCGTCTCCTTTACATTTCTCGCAACGTCCACCCTTTACATTGAAACTGAACCGGCCAGGATTATAACCCCGTACTTTTGCTGAAGACGTTTCGGTAAAAAGCGACCTGATAAAAGTGAACGCACCTGTATAAGTAGCAGGATTACTCCTCGGTGTTCGCCCTATTGGTGATTGATCTATTACAATAACCTTATCCAGCTTGTTAAGCCCGCTAATACGCCTGTATTTGCCCGGCCGCTCCTTTGATCCATGGAAGTGTCTGAAAAGAGCCCTCCGCAGAATGTCATCAACCAGAGTACTCTTCCCGCTTCCAGACACTCCCGTAACACAAACAAAAAGACCCAGCGGTATCGACACATTGATGTTTTTGAGATTATTCTCAGCCGCACCAGAAATTTTAAGCATAGTTTTACCGACTTTTTTCCGTTTCGGCGGCACACAAATACTCGCATCATCATTAAGATATCGCGCTGTAAGTGACTTTTCACAGGAAAGCAAATCATCTACTGTTCCTGCGCACATAACCCAACCGCCCTGTCGCCCCGCGCCGGGCCCCAGATCTATGACGTAATCCGCCGAACATATAGTCTCTTTATCATGTTCAACAATAACTACTGTATTACCCAGATCACGTAACTCTTTGAGCATTTTGATGAGCCGTCCGTTGTCACGAAGATGCAAACCTATCGTAGGCTCATCCAATACATACAGAACACCTACCAGACCCGAACCGATCTGGGTGGCAAGCCTGATTCTCTGAGCCTCCCCGCCGGACAAAGTGCCGCTCTCACGGTCAAGTGTAAGATAATCAAGCCCCACTTCCGCCATAAACCTGAGTCGCACGATAATTTCCTTAAGTGCCTCTCCCGCAATATGTTTCTCCTGTTCAGTCAAACTCAGATTTCTAAAAAATTCCCGCGAGTCCTTAACCGACATACGGATAATATCAACAATCGACCTGCCGCCGATCGTACATGCTGCTACTTCCGGCTTGAGCCTGATCCCGTGACAGCCGGGGCATTTCTGCCGACTCATGTAGTTCCTCAATCTCTGCCTTGTGTAATCACTTGCAGTTGTTTCATAGCGGCGGACAAGATTCGGCATCACACCCTCAAACGGCTTACTGTACTTGCGGTAAGCACCGCCACGCCAATAACCAAACTCCACGTCCTTGTCATCGGAACCATAAAAAATGATATTCTTTATTTTTCCACTCAGTTTCTTGAACGGAACATCAAGATCAAAACCATAGTGCTTTGCCAAAGATCTAATGAGCCCTTTATAATAAATAATCAGACGCCGCCCACCACGCCGCCACGCTTTAATTGCCCCGTCGGCAATAGACACTTCCTGATTCGGCACAATCAGATCTTTATCAAAAATAAGCTGAGTACCAAGCCCCGAGCAAGTCGGACACGCACCATAGGGACTGTTAAAGGAGAAATGACGAGCAGTTAACTCTTCAAAACTGACCCCACACTTGGTGCAAGCATGTTTTTCCGAGAAAAAAGTTTCTTTTCCTCCGACATCTGTTTTTCTACCTGTAGATTCCTCTTCAGGCTGACTGACCACAAACATTGTTCCATTTCCATGCTTCAGCGCCAATTCCACGGAATCTGTCAATCTTCCGCGGATCCTATTCGTTACAATCAATCTATCAACAACAGCCTCAACATTATGCTTTACGTTCTTGTCAAGCCGCGGCACATCCTCAATTTCATAAATCTCGCCATCTATACGAACACGCACAAATCCGCGCTTACTCACCGATTCCAGAATATCTTCATGCCGCCCTTTTCTTCCGCATACCAGCGGCGCCAGCAAAGCAAGCCTTGTACGCACCGGCATTGTCATAAGCTGATCAACAATTTCCTCCGCGCTTTGCCGGCCTACCGGCTGGCTGCACTTCGGGCAATGCGCTTTGCCGATGCTGGAGTAAAGAAGCCGCAGATAATCATGCACCTCCGTAGCTGTAGCAACTATGGAACGAGGATTTGAACCAGCCGTTCTCTGTTCTATCGATATTGCAGGAGAAAGACCCTCTATATAATCAACATTAGGCTTCTGCATCTGGTCCAGAAACTGACGCGCATAGGCGGAAAGACTCTCCACATACCGCCGCTGTCCTTCAGCATAGAGAGTGTCTAGCGCCAGTGACGACTTACCCGAACCGCTGAGACCGGTAATAACGGTAAGCTTATTGCGGGGGATTCTGACAGTAATATTCTTCAGGTTATGTTCACGGGCACCAGCGATAAGGATGTGTTTCTTCTTCATTTCGCAGTATGGTTAATGGAGTTCTTGCTTTATCACGAATTTGTGACTACACAACCTTGACCAGGAAGAAATTCTTCTTGCCGGACCTGAGCACAAGGACGCTATTTCCTACAATATCTGAAGCGTCAATTAAAGAATCTACACCTGTTATTCTGACATTATTTACATATAACCCGCCGCTTTCGATTAACCTACGTGCGGCCCCTTTGCTTTTGCACAAACCTGAAAGCGCAGCAATGTCAACAACCGATGCACCTGCCACTTTGCTAAGCGGCAGTTCGGCAGAAGAAACATTCGCAAATATATCCAGTAAATCATCCGCATCCAGCCCTTCCATTGACTCCCCAAATAAAACGGAACTGGCACGCAAAGCCGTATTCAGACCGCGTTCGCCATGAACCGTGCGAGTCAGCTCTTCGGCCAGCTTCTTTTGTGCTGCTCTTTCTTCAGGTGCTTTACTTATTTGCTCTTCAAGTTTCTGTATCTCTTCTATGGTCAGAAATGTAAAGATCTTCAAAAACCGAACAATGTCCACATCCGCTATACGAACAAAAAACTGATAAAAATCATAATACGACGTTCTGCTGTGATCCAAATAAACCGCATTGCCTTCACTTTTCCCGAATTTTTGACCCGAACTGTCACACACAAGCGGAAGCGTCAGGCCATATGCCTCAATACCACGCAGTTTGCGAATAAGATCAATACCCGCAGTAATATTACCCCATTGATCTGAACCGCCTATTTGCAGAATACAACCCTCGGAATCATATAGCTTGAGAAAATCGTAAGCTTGAAGCAGTTGATAACTGAATTCCGCGTAGCTCATGCCATGTTCGCTGTCCAGCCGCTGTCGCACACTTTCCTTTCCCAGCATTGTACCCATCCGGAAATGCTTGCCGACTTCGCGCAGAAAATCAATAAAAGCAAAATCTTTCAGCCAATCATAATTATTTACAATCCTGGCAGGAGCAGTTGGATGATCAAAATCAAGAAATCGTGACAGGTTCTCTCGGATCCCCTCTGTATTGCGTTCAACCTCTTCAGCACTCAACAGATTCCGTTCGTCTGCTTTGCCCGATGGATCGCCAATAAGACCAGTTGCACCACCCACCACAGCAATAACCTTGTGTCCGCACCGTTGAAAATGTGCGAGTGCCATTATTGTTACAAAATTGCCCGCTTGAAGACTGTCTGAAGTGGGGTCAAACCCGGCATAAACCGTAATAGGAGAGTCGACCAGCTTTTCAATGTCCTCGCTGGTTATATTATCGATAAGACCACGTTCTCTAAGGATTCCTGCTACATTAGCCATGGAATCTCCTTCGCTGATAAAAGCAGCACCGGAAAACCGGAAACGCTCCTGAAGGCGTTGCTAACATCAAACAGCCCCCCTCCTCCTTCAAGAATCTTTACTGCTCTCCTGGTCTTCACCGGAAGGTATGTCATCTTTCGCCTTCTCACCAGGACTCCATTCCTCGCCCTTTTCTTCTGATCGGCCCTGACTGAAGGCCCTGTCAAAAGCGCCACCAAGATCAACCATATGATCACCAGGCTTCAAAACCTCCGAGATCTCCTGCTGCTGTTTATCAAACTCATCGTCACTCAGCTTAGTAGCTCTGATACTCAGCCCAATCCGTCTTTCATTCCTGTCAATACGGACTACTCTGGCCTCTACTTCTTGACCTACTTTAAGCACATCATCCACTTTCCCCACATGATCCTCGCTGATCTCGGAAATATGAACAAGTCCGTCAACACCTTCTTCAATCCCTATAAACGCACCAAATGCCGCAGTCTTTGTCACCTTGCCCTTTACCATCTCGCCTATTTTATATCGAGAGGCTATCGTGCTCCAAGGGTCTTCTTTAGCCTGCTTCAGGCCCAGACTGATTCGTTTGTTTTCTGTATCAATATCCAGAACTACAGCATCTACCGCTTCCCCTTTCTTAAGCAGCTCTGAAGGATGGTTCACTTTACGTGTCCATGACATATCAGAAACATGAACCATTCCATCTATTCCTTCCTCCAACTCAACAAACGCTCCGTAGGAGGTGAAATTCCGCACGCTTCCCTTAACTCTGGAACCTACCGGATAACGCTCCTGAATAGTATCCCATGGATTATCTGCAGTCTGACGAATACCTAAAGATATCTTTTGTTCTTCTCTGTTGATGCTCAAAACAACAACATCAACAACATCACCCACAGAAAGCACATCAGAAGCCTTAACGATCCTGCGTGTCCATGAGATCTCCGAAACATGAACCAGCCCTTCAACACCCTCTGCCAGCTCAACAAACGCGCCATAAGGCAGAATATTCACTACCCGCCCACGTAAACGACTGCCGACAGGATACTGAGCCTCTATACCCTCCCATGGATCTTCGGTTTTCTGCTTGAGACCAAGCGAAACACGCTCTTTTTCAAGATTAATCTCAAGAATTACTACATCTATTTCCTGACCCACTGAAACCAGTTCCGACGGATGCCTTATCCTTCCCCAACTCATGTCCGTAATATGAAGCAGTCCATCCAAGCCATTCAAATCCACAAATGCCCCGAAATCTGTTATATTCTTAACCACACCCTTGCGTTTCTGTCCCACCTCAATAGTTGCCAGTAATTCTTTCTTCTTGCTTTTCAGGCGTTCCTCAATGAGATCCCGGCGTGAAATTATTATATTGCGCCGTTCCGGACTGATTTTAATAATCCTGAACTCTTCCTTCCTGCCGACAAATACTTCCGTATTATGCACAGGTACAACATCAATTTGCGATCCCGGCAGAAAAGCCTCAGCACCGTCCACATCAACTATCAGGCCACCCCGAACTCTACTCTTTACAACACCTTCAACAACACTGCCTTCCTTGTATGACGCTACGATATGATCCCACCTAAGCTTCTGATCAGCCTTTTCCTTGCTGAGAATCACCATCCCGTCATCATTCTCAATTTCTGAGAGCAATACGTCCAGTTTACAGCCCGGCTTAACCTCCGATAAATCCCTGAATTCACTCGCCGGGATAATTCCCTCAGATTTATAGCCTATATCTACAAGGACTTCATTGCCGCGGACCTCCAGAACTTCGCCGCTTACTATGGATCCCTCTTCAAAGTCTTTGAGTGTTTCCTCATACATTTTGATCATTTCGGCCTGATCATCACCGCTGAACTGCGATAAATCAAAATCTACATGCTTTTTCTGTTGTACCTGCTGTTCCATTAATTATTAACTCGTTTATATTGTTATGTTTACACTTTACACAGCCTTTATCCCACGCTCCACACATGGAGGCTCTGCTCCCTGCATATATTAAGATATGCGCAAACCGTTAACTTATGACAAAAAAAAAGGCCCTGCAAGGCCAATATCAAAGAATTTGCGCTATGACCGCAAATTCTCAAGGGGTCAGAAAGGGATAGAAAGGGTCAGGAGGGGTATAGAAAAGAGGCATTCCCGTTGTCTTGTTTTACGCCAAAGGATCAGCTGATATCCTTCCATGCCCGGACCTGCTCCAAAAGCGCCTTCAGAGCATCGGATTCATCAACAGTAGAAACATGTTCGCCCCTGACATACAGGGCAAATTTACCTTTCCCCCCGGCTAAAGCAATATCAGCCTCCTTTGCTTCACCCGGGCCATTGACCATACACCCCATAACAGCAACTAAGGGCCGAGAGGCATCCGGATTTCGAACATAAAATTTCTCCAGCTCCTCCTCCACCCGCCCCGCAAGCGTAACCACATCAACTTCAATCCGCCCACAGGTGGGACACGACACAACACCGGGGCCAGGTTTACGCAGTCCAAGGGACCTCAACAGTTCCAACCCCACCCTTACCTCTCTGGCCGGAGTGTCAGTAAGTGACACACGAATAGTATCCCCTATTCCTTCTGTCAACAATATGCCCATCGCTACCGACGAACGCACTGTTCCGTTCAGAAATGTACCGGCTTCCGTGACCCCGACATGAAGCGGATAATCCGTCTGAGATGATAACAGTCTGTACGTATCCACAGTACGCTGTACATCA
Organism: Verrucomicrobiota bacterium; assembly: GCA_042565725.1. Taxonomy (GTDB): domain Bacteria; phylum Verrucomicrobiota; class Kiritimatiellia; order UBA8416; family JBHORK01; genus JBHORK01. Next base: position 19,829 of record JBHORK010000017.1, on the reverse strand, counting down.
TTGGCTTTTGCAGAAATTATTATCTCATTATAATCAACATCTTCAAGTATCCGAACATGCCTTATGGCGCTTTCCACCAGCGCCTGCGGTGCGCTTGCGCCATACTTTTCCGCGATGTCTTTTTCCAGCGAACCACTGTTTACTCCTATTCTTATAGGAACATTACGAGTCTGTGCCGCACTTACAACTTCTTTTACCTTATCAGTCCCGCCGATGTTGCCGGGATTAATTCTGATTGCATCAGCACCTGCTTCAACTGCTAAAACAGCCAGTTTATGATCAAAATGAATATCCGCAACCAATGGAATCTTAATTTTTTTGCGTATCTCCGCAAACGCTTTGACAGCGCTCTCATCGGGAACCGCCAGCCGTACGATATCGCAGCCCAACGCCTGAACTTCCTGAATCTGTGATATAGTTGTGGCGACATCGCGCGTATCGGTCTTGGTCATGGTCTGAACACTGATAGATGCCCCTCCGCCTACAGCAACAGAGCCCACATGTACCTGCCGTGTGTTACGGCGTTTTCCGCCAATGTTTTCAGTGCTTTTCATGCAAATACATGATCATTTGTTTACCGCCGGCCCGGCACAGCCACCGTCTGAATATCTCTGGCTGGCAGGAGCATTCTCTATTAACTGCCCTCCGGAGACAGACGGCACGGCATTTGTTGTTGTCTGCTCAATTGCCGTATCATTTCGTCCAAAAAACCTTGATATACCAGGGAAAATTCTCAAAACATCCCTTACAGAAATAAGGATAATAAGACCTATAAGCAATACACCGAAAATATTGACAAGAATATTCGACAGCTTTGGATGAACATCTTTTCCTGTAATTCCTTTCCAAAGAGCGAACACAATATGCCCACCGTCAAGTACAGGAATAGGAAGTAAATTCAGAATAGCAAGATTGATGTTTAGAAAACGAATAAATCCAACTGCATTAAAGAGACTCATATGAACAGCATACCAAAGAAGCGCTACAATCCCCGGCATACCCATAACGGATCCTGCAACTTTTTTCGCTTCGCCTTCACGCCGAGAACAAAGTGCTCTCAGAAAACGCCAAATTCCCTTTGCATCGTTTTTTACCTGCGGCAAAGGTCTTTTGTACTGCATCCATGGCATAACATCATAGACCTGCATAACCCCCAACACATTCTTCTCAAGTTTTTTGCTGTATCTAGGCGTTACCCGCAGATGAAGAATATCGCCCATTCGTTCAACAGTTATATCCTGCTCCTCTTCAGGAGAATTCTTTACAAGTCCTACGAAATGGTTCCAACTCTTAATTTCTTCGCCTCGAAAAGCTTTGATAACATCCATGGTCTTCAATCCGGCTTCTTCTGCGCTGCTTTCAGATTCAACCTTAACTATTATACTCGAGGCCCTCATACTTTTCACGCCATCAACATATTGAAAACCCTCATCTTTGGCCTCCGTGGGCACAGTTATTTTACGTTCTACATCATTGGATTTTATCGTCAGCACAACTTCATTAGCTTTACCGGATAAAACATAGCACTCAAACACATATTCGTTCCATGTAACTACAGGTTCTTCATTGACAGCAATAATTTCATCACCTGACCGCAAACCGTTATGGTACGCAGCACTGTTCGTTGAAACATCAACCAACAACGGACCGCTTTCTCCCGTAATCACTCCGGGGCTCAGATAAATCACCCAGGCCAGAATAATGGCAAACAAAACATTCCCGGTCGCACCGGCCAGCGATACAAGTATTTTCTTCCATGGAGAAACAGGAGGGAGTTCTCTCTTCTTGTGTTCTTCTCCCTTTACCACGTGGTCGGCCGCAGGCTGCGGCTCATCTTCTCCCTGAATAACGGCCATTCCGGTCGGATCCAACTGCGGCAAAGCAACATAGCCGCCAAAAGGAATCCAACCGATCTTATATGTAATGCCCTTAATCTTCTTTTTCCAGATAGCGGGCCCGAATCCGATTGAGAAAACATCAACAACCATCCCGCATAGCCGCGCCATGATGTAATGCCCGAACTCATGAACAAATATTGAAACACCCACAAAAAGAATCAATATCAGGACGTAAAATATATTTTCTGCTATAGTTGTTAACATTTAATCCCTTCTTTTTCTCTTACCTGTTTCGCCGCATCACCGTGTCACCGCGTCTCTTCTCTCTGCCTCAGAACGGGCCCATGTATCAGCTTCCATAATCTCTTCAAGACCCGGCTCGTTAACTGTTTTATGTTTCTTCATTACATTTTTCACAACCTGCCATATCCCGGAAAACGCTATTTCCCCATCGAGAAACATCTGCACCGCGGCCTCATTAGCCGCGTTAAGCACCGCAGGCATTGTCCCCGCGCGATCCGCAGCCTTACGCGCAAGTCCCAGACACGGAAACCTCTTAACATCAGGCTTCTTAAAGTTAAGAGATCCTGTCTCTGCAAGATCAAGCGTCGGCAGACCTCCATCAATCCGATCCGGATACGTTAACGCATATTGAATAGCAAATCGCATATCAGGTAAGCTCATCTGCGCTACCACACTGCCATCTTCAAACTCCACCATGGAATGCACAATACTCTCGGGATGTATAACAACATCAATCTTTTCAACAGGCACCCCAAACAACCAGTGTGCTTCAATTATTTCCAAGCCCTTATTCATAAGTGTAGCTGAATCAACTGTAACTTTCCTGCCCATATCCCATGTTGGATGATCAAGAACCTCTTCTATAGAAACCTTATCAAAATTAACCTCCGATTTATCAACAAAAGGGCCGCCCGATGCCGTCAAAATAATCCTTTTAACATTCCGCGTTCCCCGTTCCGCGTTCCCCGTTCCGTTCAGGCATTGAAAAACAGCACTATGTTCACTATCAACAGGCAGTAGACGCGCACCGTGATCAACACATGCTGCTGTTACTATATGCCCTGCTGCTACAAGCACTTCCTTTGTCGCAAGCGCCACGTCCGTACCGTTTTTTATTGCCGCCATCACAGGCCTCAAGCCTGCCATTCCCACAAGAGCGCAAAGAACAATATCTGCCTCTTTTAAAACAGCGATTTCTTCTACCCCAACACAGCCGGCATGAATCTTGATTCCCGCAGACGCTTCAGATTCGCAGAGTCTTGCCTGTCCTTCATCTGCGACAGCTATATGCTTAATACCAAACTGTTCTGCCTGCTCCAACGCACGTTTATAGTTATTCTGAACGGCAATACCCACAACCTGAAAACGGGCCGGCAATGCTTCAACAACACGAAGCGCGTTCTCGCCTATCGATCCCGTACTGCCGAGTATGACAATCTTTTTCATGATACAGCTAATTTAAAAATCTAATCATACAATGTGCTCGAGCATTTACTGAAATCCGGTGGAGTATTGGAGTAATGGAGTACTGAAATTTCAGGCCTTTCTTCTCCAGCACTCCAACACTCCATTATTCCAGCACTCCATATTCTTACAACAGCATCCTCGCATACACATATAACACTGGCGCACCAAACAACAAACTGTCCAGCACGTCCAGAATTCCACCCATTCCCGGAATCACCGAACTGGAATCCTTAGTGCCCGATGCCCGCTTCAACAACGACTCAAACATATCACCCACAACACCTACCAGAGCAAGAAGCAATCCCAGAACAACCGCATCAAAGATAGTCATGCTTACTTTACCCAGCTGGAATTTTGTTAAAAAACAAAAAAGATAACTTGCCAGAATTGCAGCGCCTATCCCGCCAAACAAACCCTCCCATGTCTTTGCCGGCGAGATTCTAGGAAATAATTTATGTTTCCCAAAAAACCTTCCGATAAAATAAGCGCCTATATCACTGAATTTAACAACAATAATAAGATAGAAAACCAGCATCCTTCCTGTCATACCCACCCCGAACACAGAACCTGCCCCATCCCAGGCAAATCCTAAACGAGTAATAAAATTAAAAAGAAAAGGCACATACAAAATCCCAAGAAGGGTACAGGAAATGGTCTCCAGCGGTTTATCATTATTCTTTTGGGGAAACTGTCGTATAAATACCACCATAATACTGCCTACAAGAGACAGCAACTCCCACTTGTACGCACTTGCAAGATTCACATGTTCCGAACCAATTGCGCAAAACGTAGCAGAAATTATCGCAGCCCCACATATCAGTCCCAGAATCCTGAACACTGTAATCCCAGCTCTGTTGACCATTGAATAGAATTCCAGTTGAGCCAGGCTCGAAATAGCCACCAAAACCAACCAGATCACTACCGACGGCAAATAAACCGCTGCAAGCGCAGGCATAACCAATAAAAAAAATCCACTTACTATTCTATGTCTTAACATAAATTCGTATCTCGTTTTTCGTGAAACGCATCTCGCATCTAGTATATTCCCTCCTGAAACCTAACACCCACAACAATCTCTTCTCCAAAACCTATAACCTATTAACCAAAAACCCTCTTCTCCGCGTCACCCTTTCGTGTTAATGTCCCCATATCGGCGGTTCCGCTTTCCATATTCCTCTATTGCTTTCATGAATTCCTGTTCCCTGAAATCCGGCCATAAAACTTCTGTAACATAAAACTCTGTATAGGAAATCTGCCACAACAGAAAATTACTCACGCGCATCTCTCCACTCGTACGAATTAAAAGGTCTGGATCCGGAATATCAGGCGCATACAAATGCGCGGCAACTGAATCTTCGTCAATATTGTCCGGGTCCAATTCACCGGCCTTGACACGCTTTGCAATCTGTTTGGCCGCGTTTGCTATCTCAGCCCGTGCCCCGTAACTGAGAGCGAGAATCAAATGCCCATCATCATACGCTTTTGTCGCCTCAACCACTCGTGTCAATTCCTTACGAACAACATCGGAAAGATCCTCTGTCCTGCCTATCACATGCAACCGTATTTTATTTTCATGCAGTTCATGCTCGTCATGTTTCAAAAACTTAACAAGCAAATTCATTAGTCCGCCGATTTCACTCTCCGGCCTTATCCAGTTCTCAATACTAAACGCGTAAAGGGTTAGATATTGCACACCGGCATTTCTACAGGCACGAACAACCGCGCGAACAGATTTCGCCCCCTCCTCGTGCCCCTTGATCCGAGGCAGACCTTTCTGCTTGGCCCATCTTCCGTTGCCGTCCATAATAACGGCAACATGGCGGGGAATGTTTGACCTTTCTTGTTTCATGCGTAGTTTCTGCTAAAACATACCTTCATTTTCGGAAATTCATAATTTATCATTTATCATTCATAATTCTCTTATATCGCTATCCTCAACGTGCTTTTTCGTTTCGGCCCCACTGAAAGAATGCCCAGTTTTACACCGGTTAATTCACAAAGCCTGTTGACATATGCCTTCGCTTTCTCAGGAAGATCATCAAAGTCTGTAACTTCCTTGGTGGAAGTCTGCCAACCTGGCATTTCCTCATATACCGGCTTACAGCGTTCAAGAATACGAATATTTGAAGGAACATTTTCGTAAGTTTTGCCGTCACATTTATATGCCACGCATATCTTAAGGGTTTCGATGCTATCCATAACATCCAGTTTGGTCATGGCCCAGTAATCCACTCCATTAATCATTGCCGCGTGCCGAGCGACAACTGCGTCAAACCAGCCGCAACGTCGTGGTCGACCGGTCGTGGCACCAAATTCATGACCCTCCCTGCCCAGCAATTCTCCGATCTCATCTTTAAGCTCCGTAGGAAACGGTCCTTCTCCTACTCTGGTAGTATAGGCCTTTACAACACCTATAACACGGTCAATACGATGTGGCGGAATTCCCGTACCTGTACACGCACCACCAGCAGTAGCATTGGATGAGGTAACAAATGGATACGTCCCAAAATCAATGTCAAGCATCGTACCTTGCGCACCTTCTAATAAAATGGATTTGCCCTCCTTCAGAGCTTTGCCAAGCATTACAACTGAATCAGCAATATAAGGTTTAATACGAGATGCCGCTTCAGAATACGAATCAACCACCTCTTTAACATTAAGTTTTTCTCCGCCAAGCGCGATAATCACTCTGTTCATCTCTTCAACACGCTTTGTCAACATCTCCGGAAATTCCGAATCCAACATGTCACCAATTCTTAAACCAACTCGCGATACCTTGTCGGCATAAGATGGTCCTATGCCGCGCTTTGTTGTACCTATCTTGGTGCCTTCAGCACGATTACTCTCTCGACATGCATCCAGAACCCCGTGATACGAAACAACCATATGAGCACGATCACTTACAAAAAACCGGCCTTCCGTTTTCATCCCACGGCTTTCAATCTCATCAATTTCCTTAATCAACGCAAGCGGATCAATCACAACACCATTCCCGATAACGCAAAGTTTTCCCTCATGCAGAATTCCGGAAGGAATAAGGTGAAGAACATATTTCTCCTCGTCAATTTTTACAGTATGACCAGCGTTATTCCCGCCCTGAAAACGCACAACAACATCAACCTCCTGCGTCAATACATCTATTATCTTGCCTTTTCCCTCGTCACCCCATTGCGCTCCAACAAGTACTGTGTTCGGCATTTCTTTCTCCCATTAGTAATCGGTTTTCGTCAAAAATGTTACCCCGTCACAAGGCTAACAAACGTTTTATTAATAAGTTGCAGCAAAATCATTCTTCTCCCCTTTTGAACATCCAATGTCCAAGGTTTTTGCCTTCGGCTACTGTTTAAATCCGAGCACCACATAATTCAACAAAGCAAACCTTCCATACGGGAAGAACCAGTGCATCTCTCTCTTTTCCTTTCCTTCATCCCTGGAAATTCCTTGTTGGATATTGGATATTCAGTTCTCCTTCCAAGTTTTATTTACTTCTTTCCACTACCGCTAACAGCCGCTTAACTACATGTTCCTGCATTTCTCTGGTCAATTCCGGATATATCGGCAAGGCAAGTGTTTCCTTTGCCGCCTTTTCACTTTCCGGAAAATCACCTTCTTTATAACCAAATTCCTTGAAACATTCCTGCATATGCAGAGGTGCCGGATAATAAACAGCGCATCCTATGCCTTCAGATTGTAAATGTTCGCAAACTTTATCTCGATCAGGAACACGAACAACGTACTGATTGTATATATGATGGTTTACAATCCCTTTTTCCGCATACACAGCACACGGCGTCTGAACTGAAGTATCTTTAAAAGCCTCATTATAAAAATCCGCGTTCTTACGACGCGCAGCATGCCATGATTCAAGATGTTTAAGCTTTATATCAAGAACAGCCGCCTGCAGTGCGTCCAACCGGAAATTACCGCCAACCATTCCATGAAAATACTTATGCTGCGCACCATGATTACGAAGCATCTTCATCTTATCGGCAAGATCAGCATTATGGGTTGTCACCATACCGCCATCCCCAAAACCGCCAAGATTCTTTGAAGGGAAAAAACTAAAACAACCGATATCACCCATGGAACCAGTTTTACAATTGCCGGACTTTGAAGGATATTCCGTTCCTATAGCCTGTGCAGCGTCTTCAATGACCTTTAAATTATATTCTTTCGCGACATCAAGCAATGAATCCATATCCGCTGTCTGCCCGAAAAGATGCACCGGCATTAAAACTCTGGACTTAAAATCCTTGAAGCGCTCCGGCATGGATTCAAGAGTCTGCCTGAGTCTTGCCGGATCAATGTTATAAGTAACAGGATCAATATCCACAAAAACCGGTACTGCTCCAAGCCTCACTATTGATCCTACGGTAGCAAAAAAAGTGTATGGTGTAGTGATAACAGCATCACCCGGCCCAATGTTAAGCGCCATCAGCGCAACCAGTAGTGCGTCAGTACCCGACGAAACACCAACCGCGTGCGCCACGCCGCAATACTCAGCTATATTCCGTTCAAAAGCTTCCACTTTAGGCCCAAGAATAAAATACTGCTCATCACACACTTCATCCATGACCGCTCTAACTTCTTCTCGAATGACCGCGTACTGCGTTTTTAAGTCAAGCAATGGTACTTTCAATGTTTTCTGCCTCCAAATTTCAAATCTCAAATCTCAAATTTCAATTCCTTCAAACGCATTCTCTCGTTCCACACAACTCGGACATGTCCCGCAGGGACTGGCTCCACCCCGATAACATGACCATGTATGATCATAGTCCACTCCCAGCTCCTGGCCAAGCCTCAACACTTCCGCTTTGCTCATACCAACGAATGGAGCATGAGCAGTAACGTGTTTTTTCCGATTAAGACCTAAAACATCGTTGATTTTCGCAACAAAATCAACACTGCAATCCCAATATCCGTATTCATCCTGTAATTGCGCCCCGTAAAAAACATCCTGCACATTTATTGTTTCTGCATAGGCCGCAGCCAGTGAAATAAATATCATGTTCCTGTTCGGCACATAAGTTGGCGGCTGACTGCGTTCTTCCTCCTTGATATCCGCAAGATCAGGAACTTCCCGTAAGGAATCCGTAAGGACTGACCCAGACTGAATTAATTCTCCAAAAAAGGATATATCAATTTCTTTATGTTCAGTGACATCTGCGAATTGTGCCTGCCATTTCGCCATTTCAAGCTCTCGCGAATGTTTCTGACCATAGATGAATGAAAGCGTATAAATCTCTGATGCCTGCAACCGCCTTTTAACATAATGCAGCAGCGTTGCAGAATCCATTCCGCCCGATAATAATATTACGGCCTTCTTCATAAACTCGTATTTCGTGAAACGTATCTCGTATCTCGCCGTGTCCCCTTTTTCGCGCCTGCCCCGCGTTTATCGCGGGGTGTTTCGCGGGCCTTCCTCACTTCCCCCAATTTTCAATTTCACTTAATTTCCGCAATCTTATGCAGCTGCACACCCAGCCTGACCGATAAGCCATCCTCAAGGATCCATTCCCCCAGCTCTTTTGCTTCAAGCATCCCGAAAACGGGGTTTAAAAATACAGCATTACAAACAGACGTCAAGTCATACTGTTTCACGAAATCTGAGGCCCACTTATAATCACCCTTATCCCCGATAACAAATTTAACTTCATCAGACAGTTTTAAGCGCTCAATATTATTGAGATCCATTGCACTGCTCTCGCCGCTACCCGGACATTTGATGTCCATGATTGTTATCACATTATCGGGTACTATTGAGATATCCCGGCTTCCATTTGTTTCAACAAGTACCGGTTTTTCTGCATTGTTCCGCAATTCAGCGGCAAGTTCAGAGAATCCAGGCTGAAGCAGAGGTTCACCACCCGTAATTTCAATAACTACCGCCGAACTTGACATGGCCTTATCAACAAGTTCGGCAATTGCCATATCTGCGCCAGGCTCATACGCGTAAGTTGTGTCACAATAGCTGCAGCGAAGATTACAACCCGCAAAACGTATAAAAAAACACGATAAGCCAGCATAAGATGATTCACCCTGTATGGATTCAAATGTCTCACAAATGTTTACAGTCGTCATGTTAAAAACTATATAGAAATTTGCGTTGTAACGCAAATTCCCAAAGGGACAGAAAGGAAATGGTCAGCAACGACGGAAACACTGAAATCTGAACACTATGCTGAAGCACTGCGATAACCGATTAAATCCTATTTATTCGACTTCCATTCTTCGCAGATTCTCTGGTATTCATCAGCTCTATCATTGAAGCATTTTGTAGACCATTTAACGCGGGCTATCTTTTTAAGAGGTATTACTGAAAAGCCTTTGTAACGAAAATTAAAATTACGTATGGAAGCCTTGACGCTGCTGCTTCTGGAATTAAAACCTTTATCCATCCGCTCAAAAACTCTTACAACATTTCTGGATAAAGTTATTATCTGACTGCGATATTCCTGATCTGCATAATCTTCTATACCCCTGCCTGAAACACAATCCTCGAAGTATTTTAATGCCTTAAGAATCCTCTCGCGATCATCTGAATTCAAAAAACTTATAGCAATGCCAATATTCCAATTGTCAGACAGAAAGAGATCTATATCATTTAAAATTAACGACTGTTTATATAAATTCTCAAAAGACACAGGGACCCATTTAATCCTATCATTAAATCGAACGGCAAATCTTCTGACTTTTTGCTCAGAACTCTTTTCCCCGTCCTTAGAGTTCTTGTTGTCCGCAGAATCTTTTTTACCCCATCTTTCTGCATTAGAAACAACAACATATGTGGCAACACCTATAACATCATCCTTTTTATTAAGCATTGGACTGCCGCTGTTTCCTTCGACAAATTCGGCGCTGGTTTCCAGAATATCAGCACCCACCGCTTCAATCTTGCCTTGCAGCTTTGTTACAACTTTCATCCCTTCGCTATTTCCATATATGAAAACCGGGTCACCAATTTTAACTAGATCTCCCGAAATACCGCATGCTTTAATATCCTGTTCCTTGACAAGAATCATGGCAAGATCACGATCATCAGCCAGCCACAAACGCACAGGTGTAAGTATCCTGCCATTAACTAATTGAAATTTGAATTTCTTAGCTCTCTCAATCACATGGGTATTGGTGATTATGTAATTAGTGCCGTTCAGTCTGCATATAAAACCGGAACCAGCTCCTTCACCTGCCTCAATCAATACACAAAATTCTGTCGGCTCAACCCTTTCGGAAGAAACATCGTTTGACTCCTTTACGCTTTCATTCAGCTCTTCTCCATATGTGACAGCCGTAAAAAGAAACACCAAAGACATCGTTACGCACATCAGTAATCGGATCATAGGAATCTCCTGAATCTAAGCCACGAAAATAAAAATATATGTCATCAGATAAAATTATAGCTTTGATAAGGATTCAAAGCAATAGCCTTATTTACTTGATAATATAACCACAATTTGATAACATATTTAATCTAGACATTTAACAAAATGAATACAGACACCCTACCTCCCTTTATAAAGGCGGCATGTGATAATGCGCCAATCATGATTATGGCTGCCGACAAAACAACCCGTTTCTTTTATGCCAATAAAATGGTCTACCAAACCCTGGGATACACAATAAAAGAGTTCTCGTCCATGTCCATTGCCGATGTAGATATAGGGGCTAAAAGCGAATTATTGCTTGCCTCTTTTATTGAAAACTTAAAAAAAGACAGCTCAAAAAGAACAGAGACATTGATGAAAGCTAAAGACGGAAGAGCCATTCCTGTGGAACTCAATGTAATGACCCTGACATTCGAAGACAGGGAATATTTCTGCGCCTTTGTTCACGATATCACCGACCGTAAGATCGCAGAAAGAAATCAGCATCGCCTGGCTGCCGCGGTACATTCTGCTGCGGAATCAATTATGATTACTGATACAGACGGTATAATCCAATATGTGAACCCATACTTTGAACGGATGACAGGATACACTAAAGAGGAAGTAACAGATGAAAACGCCCGAATCATGAAAAGCGGCAAGCATGACGACAATTTCTACAAGAACATGTGGGCCATACTTTCAGAAGGAAAAACATGGCACGGTATTTTTATCAATAAGAAGAAAGACGGCTCTCTATTTGAGGAACAAGCGGTTATTGCTCCGGTATACGAAGACATCATCATGTATGATGAGGAAAAGTCACTTTCGCCTGAGAAAGAATCCCGAAGAATAGTCGGCTATGTTGCTGTCAAACGCGATATAACTCACGAAAAGACCATGGAGAAGGAAGTCCAACAATCACAAAAAATGGCCGCTATCGGCCAATTCGCGTATAAGGTTGCTCACGAATTCACCAATTCTCTTGTTGGAATACTAGGAAACATTCAATTGATAAAGCAATTAACAGACCCAACAAATCCGAACCTGATTCAACCATTGCATGAAATACAGAGTTCTGGAGACCGGATATCATCACTAACCTCCCAACTGCTTGCGTTCGGACACCCGTCAAAACCTGAACTGACAAACATCAAGCTTTGTAAAATTATTTCCGGCATTACTGAAATGATTAAGCAAATAACAAAAATCGGCATTGAAATGAAAATACTTATTGAAGATCGAGACTCGAGACTTAAGATAGATCTAGCCCAGATTGAACAGGCTATTATACACATTGTGCTTAACGCGGCAGAATCTATGACCGATAGCGGCAAAATGAACATCAGAATATATTCAACTTCTCTCAACAAAACACAAATAGCTTTTCTGGATGACATGGGAGAAACATTTCAATCCCTGCCAACTTTTGGAGTAATATCAATAAGCGATACAGGCTGCGGAATAAGCGAAGAAGCACAATCTCATATATTCGAGCCATTTTTTACCACAAAAAACAAAAACGAACATTCCGGCCTGGGCCTTACAATGGCATATGCTATTATCCGAAGACATCATGGGATCTTGCAAATGGAAAGCGACTTGAAACACGGCACTACGGCCAATATTCTCCTTCCAACGTTTGCCCCATAAATACGGCCAGCCCTATCGGATAATGGGGTTAACGTTGAATGGTTACGCCCTTCGATAAACTCAGGACAGGCCGCTCGAATCGTTTATCGTCGAACGGTTGCGTCATTTTCTTCCCCTACTTGCAACCTGTAACTCCTGTAACCTACCTGCCCCTCCGTAGCTTCCGAGCGAAGGGGGGGGTAACCTCTGCAATACGCAACCATACTTCGCTTTACTGGCAAGGCCCCACCGCCCACCTGCAACGCAAATCCCCCGCATCCTCCTTTTTCCTTGACCAAGCACCGATTACACGTTAAAAGATCGTGGGCAACAGCATATTGCTGTATACAAAGGAGATTTGATGAGTATCAACAAATATTTGAAATCGTTCATGGATCAATTCCCTTACGAAGGGTTGACGTTCGACGACGTGTCACTCGTAACCCAATATGCTGATTTTCTGCCCGACGAATCAAACATCACAAGCCAACTCACTACCCGCATTAATGTCAACATGCCGTTTGTCAGCGCGGCAATGGATACTGTCACGGAATCGGAAATGGCAATTGCCATGGCCATGCTCGGAGGCGTTGGAGTCATACACAAAAATCTTTCCATCAAAGAACAAATCAAACAAGTCGGCGAGGTAAAACACCACCTGCATGGACTCATACGTGCTCCTATCGTGTTTCGCTCAACTGATACACTCAAAACTGTGCGCACTCGTAAAAAAGAAAAACATTACAACTTCAGCGGCTTTCCCATCGTAGACAAAAAAGACAAACTTGTAGGAATTCTTACCGCCACTGATATAAAATTCTCAAGAGACAGAGATGCCAAAGTTAAAGATGTCATGACCCCCAAGGTTATCACCGCACCACCCAACACTACTCTGCAGAACGCGTACGAGATCATGATGCAAAACAAAATAGGCAAGCTGCCTCTGACCAATAAAGGAAAGCTTGTAGGTCTCTACAGTTTCGCCGATGTCAGTACTCTGGTTGAAAATGTTGAACCGCTTTATAATCGTGATATAAAATACAGACTGCGCGTCGGCGCGGCAGTAGGCCCGAATGATCACAAACGCGCCGAAGCACTTGCGCAGGTAGAAGTTGATGTAATAGTCATCGACAGCGCGCACGGTCATTCCAAAGGTATTATTGACATGGTTTGCTGGCTGAAAAAAAACTATCCCGACATAGATATTATTGCCGGTAATATCGGAACCGCAGAAGCGGCAATTGCGCTCAGAGATGCCGGTGCACATGCCGTTAAGGTCGGAATAGGGCCTGGCTCCATTTGCACTACCCGGGTGGTTTGCGGCGTGGGAATTCCTCAGATTACCGCTATTTATAAATGCGCAAGCGCTCTGAAAGGAAGCATTCCTGTAATCGCTGACGGCGGCATTAGACATTCAGGTGATGTGCCTAAAGCAATTGCTGCCGGAGCTAATACCATCATGATGGGTTCCATCCTGGCCGGAACCGAGGAAAGTCCGGGTGAAAAAATAATTCATCAGGGCCGTCAGTATGTTGTGTACCGCGGTATGGGAAGCATTGCCGCCCTGCGCGAAGGATCTGGAAGCCGTGAACGATACGGACAGGATAAAACCAGCGACGAAAAACTTGTCCCGCAGGGTGTAGAAGGAATTGTACCATATGCCGGTACCGTCAAAAAAGTAATAACCCAATACTGTGGAGGCTTAAGATCCGCTCTAGGCTATTGCGGGTGCAAAACAATCGAAGACCTTAGAACAAAAGGAAAGTTCGCAAAGGTCTCCCTCGCTGGCGTTAGCGAAGCGCATCCGCACGACGTAAAAATAATGAAAGAAGCTCCCAACTACCGGTCATAAAACACGTCCGTTCTTAGTTGTTAAGCTAACTGTCGCTTCTACTGGCTATATGTCGTTGATCATCAGTTTGTTGCAGCGATATTGAACTTCCAACATCGAACAATCAACATCGAACTTCGAAGTTTGGATTTCCCCGAAATACCATCCGCCACGGCGGGATAAATCCTGCGGAACGCAGGACAAGTTCAATGTTTACCACGCTGTCAGCGTGGCCTGCCCCGCTTTGTTGCGGGGTTCAGAGTTCGACCCGCCTGCAACGTTATGCGCAGCATTGCGGGCAGGTGTTCGACTTACTCTTGCTACACCTGTTTGCCCTTATGGTATTTTAATGTACGGGCTACAGCCGCTTCCAACGTATTTGGATCAAACGGCTTGACGATATATCCATCGGAAAATTCGCGACACGCATCTTCTTTGGCTTCCTTGCTGCTAACACCCGTAATCATGATAACGGGGATATAACAAGTCTTTTTGTTCCTGCTTAATTTCTTGAGCAAATCTAAACCATTGATGTCAGGTAGAAGTATATCAAGAAGTATTAAATCCGGCTCTTCACTTTTAGCGATTCTAAATCCTTCTTTGCCGGTATTAGCAACCATAACATCATACTCACCAATACTCTTAAGACATTCACATATGAACGCACAAATACCGCTATCATCATCTATCACCAATATTCTACGCATCATTACTTCTTCCGCTCCTGTCTATATAAAACACAGATGAAAGGCAGATTATACAAAATTTCAATCTAATCTGAACAGACAAAATAATGCTGAAAAACAAAATTCTTTGCCTGTTTTACAGCCCAACCCAATTCCGCACCTTGTGCAAGAAAAACGGTTAATGCCGCGGAAAACACACAACCCGTACCATGTACAGACATATTAACTCTCGGCCCGGAAAATTCCATAACTTCCCGGCCATCCCACAAAACATCAGTAACTTCTCCGCCACTGACTTCTGTTTCCTGTCTTCTGACTCCTGACTCCTGATTCCTGACTTCTGCCCCTAGATGTCCTCCCTTAATTATGCATGCTGTTCCGTATTCTTTACCAATCTTTTCCGCGGATGACTTCATGGCTTCTATAGAATCAATTTTATCGCCGCAAAAAAATTCTGCTTCGGGTATGTTCGGAGTAATAACGGTCGCTTTGGACAAAAAATCCGAACGTAAGATATCAATGGCGTCTTCCTGCAAAAGCCTGGTTCCGGAAGAAGAAATTATCACCGGATCTAAAACAAGGGTGTTAATACCGCATTCTGCAAGCGTTTTAGAGACAGCCTGAATAATCGAAGCTGAATAAAGCATTCCCGTTTTGGCCGCGGCAATAGAAAATGATTCACAGACTGTTTTAATTTGAAGTGATACCATTTCAGGATCAACGGGCTCGATACCTGCTATTTTATCGGAATTCTGGGCGGTAACACAGGTCACCGCACTTGTACCGACAATATTAAGAATAGAAAATGTTTTGAGATCAGCCTGTATACCTGCCCCGCCACAGCTGTCAGATCCGGCAATTGTCAGTACGGAGGGCTGAGGACTGAGGACTGAAACCTGAGTTGAGGAAGAATCTTTTCCAAGAGATTTGCTGTTCATTTATTCTTTTTCGCCTCAGGTTTCAGCCTTCATCCCTGCTTTATCTGCCCCGCCTTTGCCAGCGCCTTGGCTTCAACGCTTTGTACTTCTGCATAACCCTGCGAACTCCTAGGATTGAGTCCCTCACTGGCTTCCATTGAGGAGTCGGCTTCGTTGTATAGAGACGCGGGGCAGTCTGCAAGACCCTTGAAATGAATATTACCCTTATAAAGACCTACTTTAACCGTACCCGTTGCAGACTCGGCGAGAGTATCTATCGCTGTCATTGCCGCTCTGGCAGCAGGATCAAAATACCTGCCTTCATACACTTGCCGCGCCACAAGACCCGAAAGATTCTTTAAAAGCTCTGTCGCATCTTTATCCATTGTAGCCTGATACACGGAAAGCAGGCAGAAACCAAGTAGTTCCATACCTGGCGCTTCATAAACACCTCTGCTCTTTGTTCCTATGATCCTGTTTTCCAGCGCATTTTTAATCCCAACTCCGTTCTGGCCTCCAATTTTATTGGCCTCAAGCATGATTTGTAAAGGAGCAGCTTTTTCCCCATTGATTGCCACGGCATATCCTTTTTCAAAGACAACAACAAACTCTGTTTCACTGTCAGGTGCATCTTTAGGCCATACACCCATTTGAGGCTCAACAATAGAAGATGGCGTTGAAATGCTCTCAAGATCCTCAGCCTCATATGAAATTCCTGCAAGGTTAGCATCAGTGGAGTAATTTTTTTTACCACTGGAAGAAACCTTGATACCTGCCTTTTTCAAAAATTCAGCCATTTGCTTCCGGCCAGGAAATTCCCGGAGTAGAGACGCATCCCGCCATGGCGCGAATACTTTCATTTCCGGCGCCAGAACATTAACATACCGTTCAAACCGCATCTGGTCATTGCCCCGTCCTGTTGCCCCATGCACAAGTACCGTACACCCATGTTTTTTCATTTCCGGAACAAGACCCTTAACGGTAACAGCTCTTGCTATCCCGGTGGAATTCCAATAGCCACCATCGTACATTGCCTGCGCTTTTATCATTCCGAAACAAGCTGTTGCCATTTCATTCTTAAGATCCACAATGATAGTTTCAACTCCGCACGGTTTCATTTTTTCCGTCACGTTGCCTATATCATCCTCGTCCGGCTGACCAAGATCGGCAGTAAAACAGAGAACGTCAGCCCCCAAATCAATTAATTTCCTGGCAATAGTTTTGCTATCTAATCCACCCGAAACACATATCCCAAGTTTTTCATTTTTCAATTCATCAATTGTCATTGGATTTCTCCTAAACATTCATCAATGATCCCCACTGCTTTTTCTATCTCCTCATCCGTAACGTTCAACGGCGGCAGTAATCTGACTACCTTTTCCGCGGTTGCAAGAGTCAACAATCCTTTTTCCGTCATCATTCTGGTCAGGGATTGCGCGGGCTGGTCAAGCACTATCCCAAGCATTAACCCTTTGCCCCGCACCTCTATAACATGTTTGTATTTATCAACAAAAGTGTTTAGAGCTTTTCTCAGCTTATTACCAGCCTGCCGGGCATTATCAACAAGGTTTTCGTTTTCTATAACTTCCAATGTCGCTAAAGCGGCCGCACATGCAAGAGGAGTCCCTCCAAAAGTGCTGGCGTGCTTGCCGGGTTGAAAGACATCAGCAAGTTCAGCATTGCTTACAACCGCTCCAATTGGATATCCACTGCCCAGCGCTTTTGCCAGAGAAAAAACATCCGGATCAACACCAAAATTCTGAAAACCAAACCATTCCCCTGTCCGCCCCATGCCGCACTGGACTTCATCGCAGAGCATAAGAAGACCTTTTTCATTACATAATTCCCTGACAGCTCTCATGAAATCTTCCTCAGCAGGAATAATACCACCCTCACCCTGTACCGCTTCAAGCATTACGGCCACTGTTTTCTCGTTTATCAATGCTTTAATGGATTCAATATTGTTAAATTCAGCATGACAGAAACCTTGCGGCATCGGGTCAAATCCTTTTTTTATTTTGGCTTGCCCGGTAGCAGCAGCTGTGGCAAGTGTTCTGCCGTGAAAAGAATCCTTCATGCAAATGATTTCGTATTTACCCTTTTCATGCCCCCAGAGCCGAGCCAGCTTGATCATCCCTTCATTGGCTTCTGCACCCGAATTGCAAAAGAAACATTTGCCGTTAAGCGCCAACCCGGAAAGTTTTTCTGCAAGTTCAGCTTCGTTCTCGGTGTAATATAGATTTGAAACATGCGTCAGTACCGCAACCTGTTCTTGAACAGCCTTTACAACTGCAGGATGAGAATATCCAACGTTCAGAACAGAAATACCCGCAAGAAAGTCAAGGTACTCCTTTCCGTCGGCATCCCAGACCTTGGTGCCTTTACCTTTAACAAGGACAAGACCCGGCGCATATGTCGGCATAACATATTTATTAAAAAGTTTTGCAATTTCTTTACTATTACTCATTCTTATTTCCCTCAGGTTTCCGCCTTCAGCCCTCTTTTATAATTTCCGTCCCTACTCCTTTATTAGTAAATATTTCCAACAGTAAAGAGTGAGGCATTCTGCCGTCAATTATATGGATTTTTCTTACCCCATTCTGAAGTGCGTCAACCCCGCTTTTCACCTTAGGAAGCATCCCCCCGTCTATCACCCCGTTTTTCATTAATTCCTGGATCTGCTCAAGATTCAATGTTGCCATAATAGAATCCGGATCATCCATATTTCTCAACAATCCAGGAACATCGGAAAGAAAAGCCAGTTTTCTTGCATTCAAAGCTTTCGCGACGGCAGCGGCAGCTGTATCCGCGTTAATATTATGAATCTTTCCATCAGATCCCTTGCCCAGCGGTGTAATTACTGGAATAATACCTTTGTCGAGTAAAGCTTTTATCGGAGCAACATCAACTTCACTGGGCTCACCAACAAAGCCCCAGTCGAATGCTTCACCGGTTTCATGGTTTATTTCAGTTTTTTTTGTAACTCTTAAAATATTTTCACCATTCAGAGCTTCGGCTTTCGCGTTCATATTTTTCAATGCCAAAACAATCCGCGGGTTTACATCACCTTTTATCACTTTCTCAACAACCTGTATTGTTTTTTCACAGGTAACCCGCAAGCCTTTTAGAAACTTTGATTCAAGGCCATGTTCTCTCATGCCCCTGGAGATGGCTTTCCCGCCGCCATGTACAATTACAGGAAGCATGCCCACGCATTCCATAAAGGCCGTATCGGACAGTATGCTCTGAAAGTGAGATTTTTCCTCCATCGCACTGCCGCCGAATTTAATGACAATGATTTCCCCCCTGAACTGCTGAATATAAGGCAGAGCTTCTATCAAAACATCTGCTTTCTGTATTATCTCTTTCATAGCAACAATCAGGTCATGTATTCAGAATTAATTCTTACGTATTCTTCACTGCAATCACATGTATAAACAGTGTCAGTTTCTTCACCCAGATTCAAATTCACATTCACGGTAAAACATTTTTGGGCCAACACTTTTTCCAGGTCTTTTACGGACGTATTCTTCGCGGTTTGACCGTTTTTTACAGCACATACGTCATCATAATTGATATCAACCAGGTCCTCCCTGACATCCGCCCCGGAATAACCTACAGCATCAATGACCCGTCCCCAGTTGGGATCCTCTCCATACCACGATGTTTTAACCAGCATGGAGTTAGCAATTGCTCTTACCGCTTTTTGGGCATCATCATAAGAAACTGCACCGCTTACAGTAACAGCAACAAACTTCGTTGCGCCTTCTCCATCTTCCACTATTTTCAGTGCCAGTTGTTTAGCCGCTTCATTTACTGCTTCCGTGAAAGAATTCCAGTTGGGATGATTTTCGTCCAGAACACTGTTTCCGGCTGCACCATTTGCCATGAATAAAACGGTGTCGTTAGTGCTCTGATCTCCATCTACACTTATTTTATTAAAACTCTGAGAAACAGCCTGCCCCAAACAGTTCTGCAACGCTTCCGGATCAACAGCAGCGTCGGATGTCAGGAACGCGAGCATGGTTGCCATGTTTGGCTCGATCATTCCCGCTCCTTTTGCCATGCCA
>JBHORK010000179.1:0-2849 GCA_042565725.1 Verrucomicrobiota bacterium | reverse complement strand
GGCTCACGTTGGGGATGGAGATAATGACAACACAAGAGTTATCTAAAGCGATGTGTGAAAGACTTCATCCCGAGCCATACGGAAGGATGATTAAGCCATCTGGCATATTCGATTTCCTGCTCATGCGGCGTTCTGCCTTGCCAGGCGGTCGTTACGCATTCGCTTTTGGAGAAATGAAATCGGACAATATTAGCGAGGCATACAGTCAAGCTCGTGCGGAGGCACATCGCTTGACAAAATCAATGTGGATGCTTCGTGAAGTGGGTCTGTATTTAATGTTTTCTGGATCTGAATCTCTCTGGCAAAGCCAGATTGATCAGGCTCCAGTTGACAAGACCGGTTTTCATAGCATCATTGTTCAAACAGTACACTTTATTGATCCAGCAACTGGAGTAAATCAATTGAATCAATCATCGTGGGGGCCAGTCAAATTCGGAGGTTTAATCCCAATCCCTGAGATGGTAAAAGAAGTAATAGAAAAAATATCCCCAACAAAATCTTCCACGTGACGTCGCTGGAGCGCCGCACGTGAAGATAACGTTCGCATAGAGAAATAAGATGAAAATGGTTTTGGCAAATGCATTCCCTGTCGCAGGAGTCTGGATGTACACATTCATGGCCATCGTGGCCATCATCTTGATTCCCATCTTTCCCTTCATCCTGCGTCGCCGTCGCAGGAAAGCGCAGCAGGAACTTCACGACAAAGTAGAGAAAGCAAAAGCAGACATTTTGGAAGACGGAATTGTAGAGGGTCCAAAAGGGCCTTACGTGAGACATAAGTCTTGGGGTGTAGGAACAAGACTTCCCCCATCAAGTGAAACGGTTCCACCAAAAACTAATGCATATCACGGTGGACCATGGGCATAAAAATGCGAACAAAAATTTGAACCTTATTGAAAATTCCGCGGAATTTTCAAAAGGTTAAATCAACGTTAGCAGGAGAATAGAATGAAAAGGATAGCAATCAGCATCTTGATTTGTGCAATCTGCGCAAGAGCCAATGCGACCACTCCTTACCCTCCAAAAGTATTTGCCAACGACAGTTGGGCATTCGTGGCCGGTTTTGCATGGCCAGACGAAAACCACAAGGTTCTTGTCATACGGACAGTTAGAAAAACATCATTATTAACTTTGGATGAGCTAGGCATTACTCCACACGAATGGAGCACAGCTGGATCAGGATGGTATCAGAATTCAATTGGATACGTAACTTCATTGAGAATCAAAGACATGGATTCTGAAGCTCGCCTTCGCGTATTCTATTTCAGAAATAAGGACGGAAAAGAATCAGTCATTGATTTGAACACCAGCACTCTCATTGAGCCTACGACAATCCTAAACAAAAATGATTTAGGCAAGAAGACAATATCAAATGCAGTGTCCCTTCTGAAATCTGGCAGGCCACAAGACCGTCAGACGGCAGCTATTCATCTCGGGCAATTGGGCGCGAGTGAACACTTGCCGGAGTTGACGAAACTGTTGAAAGACAAAGCTGCGTATACCCAAACATCAGGTAAAGTAACAAAGACCGTATACTATGTAAAAGAAGCAGCGGAAAAAGCAATACAATTGATCAAATCAAAGAATACTGCTAACAATCGCATGGAGAAACGACTCCGGTAAGGCCGCGGACGGCCTCAACGGAGCGTCTCATGCGTGACGTTGTGCCAATTAAGATGAATATAAGATATCAACTGTTGCTACCTGCCCTTGTTTTGCTAAGCGCAACTTTTGGCTGCGCCAAGAAGACAGATCATCTTGACAATATTATTCGTTACCAAAAGAATCAGATACATGAAAAGGGTATGACAAAAATACAATACCTTTCGATGGTCAAGCCCTACTCGATATGGGACTCGCGCCCGCAACATGTGCCCGAAATCCAGTGGAGAGGTAACTCAGTCCAGTCACGATACGTTCCCGATATTCTGTGGGGATATGTTGGCACTACCGCCCTCAATCTACCAAAAGAAGAAATCTTTCCGTATCCACAGAAGTTTGTTTGCGATGCTCATCGCCAATCTTTCGCATACATCATGGACGCGAATATTCTTCTTGAAGAGTTTCAGCAGTTGGTATCTCTTGTTAATCAAAGCACAAACAATATTTATGTCCGGCAAGATTGGTTAAAGACAAATGCCTTCACCCGCATTAATGATGTCTTCTGCCAAGATAACACATATTGGAAGTATGTCATTCCTGAAGGGTCACCATATCCAATGTCTCCACAAGTGCATAAGCTCAAAGACTTCTCTTTTTCGTTGCATGATCAATCTATCTTTATCGCCTGCGAGAAAGTGGGTGCTTATTGTGTCGTGAAGCAAGAGGACTGCGTAATCATGATGAGGGGCGGCATGACAGGAACTTCATGTGGGTACATTTGGGCAGAAAGCGAACCCACTGACACAATGCTTGGACATCTCTTTCATCTTAGCAGAGTAAAAAAGATTAACGAGAATCTATACTACTATGTATCGGATTAATTAGAACAAAAGAGGCACAACAAAACCTTTCACACATATTTCAGAAACCGCGGTTTCTGAAAATGGTGAAGGTCAACGTTGGACGAAGGAAAAAATGTTAAGAAAAATGTTTCATAAGTTTTCTCTCAACATTGCAATTGCAACACTTGTCATTCTCGCAGTTGCCACAGGTATTGCTTGCATTTTTCTTGGTGTCAAGATGGGCCTGATTGCAGGAGCCATCGCCTTTGTTATTCTCGATGGTTTGGGATCTCTATGGGAACTCCTGACTTACCCAATGAGAAAAGATATCGGAAACGATCTGGATAAACACGAAACAAAATCCTTTTTCAAAGGAACCAAAGACAACCCGACGATCAGGTAGAT
>JBHORK010000178.1:0-2861 GCA_042565725.1 Verrucomicrobiota bacterium | reverse complement strand
GGATGAGAATACTGTAAGGTTCACGGAGAAAGATACGTCTGTCAATATCTGTATACAGGGCGAGGATATCAAGGCAGGCGATGTTGTGATGAGAAAGGGAGAAATAATACATCCCCAGCATATAGGTTTGCTTGCGACTGTGGGATGCGCGTCTCCACTTGTGGGGCGGCAACCGGTAGTTGGAGTTATTGCCACGGGCAGTGAACTTGTGGAACCTGGCGAAAAGCCGGGCACTTCACAGATAAGAAACAGCAACAGTTATCAACTGTGCGCGCAAGTGACTCGGGCAGTGTGTGTGGCCGAATATAACGGTATAGCGGTTGATACTGAAGAAGCCACGGATAAAGCAATAAAAGATGCGATGTCTAAGAGTGACGTTATTCTTTTATCAGGCGGTGTTTCCATGGGCGATTTCGATTTTGTGCCGGAAATTCTCAGAGATAACGGATTTGATCTTCTTTTCGAAAAAATTGCAGTTAAGCCGGGAATGCCCACGGTGTTCGGGTGTTCGGAAAAGTGTTTCTGTTTCGGACTGCCTGGTAATCCTGTTTCAACATTTGTGGTGTTTGAGCTTCTAGCAAAACCGTTCTTGCTCAAGCTTATGGGGCATGATTTCGAGCCTTTTGTTGTGCCGATACGGTTGGATAAGACCATTGTTAGGAAAAAGATTAAACGGGATTCATGGGTTCCTGTGCGGCGCTGTGAGACGGGCGGTGTTGAAGCGCTGGAGTATCATGGGCCGGCCCATCTGAATTGTCTGTCCAATTCTATTGGCATGATTTGCGTTCCGCGCGGAATGTCGGAAGTTAAAGAAGGAGCTATTGTTGATGTTAGACAGATATAATCGTGAAATAAATTATCTGCGGATTTCAGTTATAGACCGCTGTAATCATCGGTGTGTGTACTGTATGCCCGAATCCGGAGTGGATTTAAAAACGCATCAGGATATTTTTTCATATGAACAGATCGAAGCCGTTCTAAGAGAAGCGGTGAAGCTGGGAATTAATAAGGTACGGCTGACCGGCGGAGAGCCGTTGTTGCGTAAAGGCATTGAGAAACTGGTAGAGCAATTGTCAAAAATAAACGGTCTTAATGAATTGTGTATGACAACAAACGGAACGCGTCTTTCTGGGATGGCAGCGAAACTGAAAGAAAAAGGGCTGGACCGTGTTAACATTTCGATTGATTCACTTGACCCCGGGAAATATCGTGAAATTACGCGGGGTGGGGAGTTGAATTACGCGTTGACTGGTGTTGATATGGCTTTGGATGCCGGACTCACTCCAATTAAGATTAACATGGTGATTTTTGCCGATACCACCGAAGAAGAAATTGAAGAAATGCAGGATTTCTGTCAGCGGAAAGGTGTTACGCTTCAGAAGATTATGCAGTTTTCACTTTATAGCAGAGATGATTTAATTATGAAATTTCATGCGGAACGTCCGCCAAAATGTCTCGAATGCAACAGGCTGAGACTGACGGCTGACGGTTTTTTCAAGCCATGCCTTTTTTCCGAAGATGAGATAAAGGTTGATTTTAATGATATTCGAGGGTCGATTCAGAAGGCGATTGAGGGTAAGCCGGAGAGCGGGTCAAGTTGTAAGAATAGAAGTATGTCCGCAATCGGCGGCTAAAGGGAGATCTCTCGCAGAGAGCGCTGAGATCGCAGAGAAGAGGGTTGTTATTTTAAGAAATTCCTTGAGAGGAGGAATTTCTTAAAGATGATCCCTTTTTGGAAAAAGTGAATGTCGTGAGCAACTTACGCTAAGCCGGCGTCTCAGTGGCTTAGTGTAAATTATGTAATCTCTCCGTGAACTCGGGACCTCTAGCGACGGGCGGAGCGGGCGAGAGGAGGAAAAAGAATGAAGGAATTATCTCATGTTGATGAAAACGGTGCGGCTCGGATGGTTGATGTATCGGCGAAGCCTAAGATCAAGCGTACGGCTAAAGCTAAAGGGAAAATATTTTTGCAGGCTGAAACGATTAAGTTAATCAATGACGGTCTGGTGAAAAAGGGAGATGTGCTGGCTGTTGCAAGAGTTGCCGGTATTATGGCGGGGAAGAAAACTTCTGATCTTATTCCGCTTTGTCATAATATTGAGATTGATAGTGTAGGAATTAAATTTTGCATTGTAGCTGATGGAATTGAAATCGAAAGCATGGCCGTCTGTACGGATAAGACCGGCATTGAGATGGAAGCGTTGACTGCGGTCTCTGTTGCGGCGCTGACGATATACGACATGTGTAAGGCGGCGGATAAGAAAATGAAGATTGGGGAAATAGTGTTGGTAGAGAAGACGAAGAGAGGGGTGGCGGCGGAAACCTGAGTGGAGGAGGGGATACTGAAGCGGCGAAACGGGGAGATTTGCAACTCACAACTTTTGTAACTTGTAACTCCTGTAATCTGTAACCGGGTAAGGCGGATAAACTATGAAAGTTGTATCAGTAAATATTTCTGAAGAAAAGGGTACGAGTAAACATTCGGTGCCGGAGATTGTTATGGATGAGAGAGGTGTTAAAGATGATGCGCACGCCGGCGCGTGGCATCGCCAGGTCAGCCTGCTTTCGGCAGAGATTGTAAAAGATTTTGAATCTGAGATGGGGCGATCAATAAAGCCGGGTGAATTCGCCGAAAACCTAATGACAACCGGTCTTGACTTGCGAACAGTGTCTATTCTGGATCGATTGATAATAGGACAGGTAGAATTAGAGGTTACGCAGATAGGTAAAGAATGCCACGGCGACAATTGCGCAATTTTCAGGGAAGCAGGCAAATGCGTGATGCCGAAGGAGGGTATTTTTTGCAGGGTTATTAAGGGCGGTGCTGTGAAGCCGGGTGACAATATGAGTTTGCGGGAGAG
>JBHORK010000177.1:0-2923 GCA_042565725.1 Verrucomicrobiota bacterium | reverse complement strand
AATGCGCGGTTGGCTGGCAGCTCCATGAACGCAGAACCGTCATCTTCCACAGGAACGGTTCCAACAATACGCTCAAGAGTGAAACTGCCTCCATAAGTAAGGGGGTCCATGCCGCCTGTAAAATTAACGGGTTTGGGAAGAGATTCAAGCACCAGCAACTTTTTGATCTCACCTCTTTTCACGCCCTTCATGTTGCGTCCGAAATATACATCGTTAAGAATCAGCTGCCCCGTATTCTTGCTAAGATTTACACGTGGAGGAATGATGCGTTCCCGTTCGCGCCTGATAATAGGACGAGGTTCATGGATCATCAAATCCATGAACTCACTAGGTAGCGAGTATATGGAGAATTTCCGGCCTGCTGCATCCATGGCGAAAATAGATCTTTGCTCTGCTACAATGAAGAAATCCTCCGAGAACGCCCATGGGTCGCGATAATCGCCGCGTCGGCCATACACGATATTCTTGAGCGCTGAGAGATTATCAGGGCCAAGCTTTTCGGTTAGGGTAGCAAGCAAACCGCAGTGGTCACGGCCGCCGTGGCCGGGTGAATTAATCAAAACTACATCTTCACTTCCCGGTATAGGTTTTGCGTCGATAAAAACACCGCCGGGACGGAGATTACCGAAGTAGACCATCTGGCCTGTTCCATCAGGATTTGCCGTCCAGAGATGATGATACACCATCTGAGAACGATCTACATATTCCCAGCGCGTATAAAGAATCCGTCCGTCATGAAGGACCCACGGCGTATTGTCATGCTCGACATTGGCTGACAGCTGGCGGATGTTCTTACCGTCACCATCACATCGATACAATATTGCCACCTGCGTCAACCAGCAGTTAACCCAGCGGTTGCAACGGGTCGAGACAAAGATGATACCGCCATCGGGCAGGTAGCATGGTTCAATATCATCATACTCACCATCGGTAAGCTGCTTGATGTTCTTGCCGTTGATATCGCATTCGTAAAGGTGAAATATCCTGGTTCCTGATTTCCGCCACGAAAAAAGAATTTTCTTAGCATCATAATGGACAACAGGGTCACGGATGGTTCCTTCCGAATCGTTAATAAGAAATGTCATCTCATTCTTATCAACGTTCAACTTGCATAGGAACCCACCTTTCCCGTAAATCATTCTGTTCTCGTTAAATGACCAGTACCCCAGGTTGGCGTACCAATGGCGGTCATTGCTCTGCGCCCTCGCGGCAAAGACGATCTCCCTGACACCGAACTCTGCCAGTTTTTTCTTCATGAATTTCAGGTCCGCTAGAACCTTTTCTTTGTGAACGTGCTCGAGCTTTTTTATGACATCAGGGTGGCCGAAATTCAGCTCCAAGATCGAAAATCGACCCGGCTTAAAGGCCTTCAGGCAAAGGACGCGCAGGTAACTACCATGACCCTTAAGCTCTGTCAGTTTTTCTGTGCCTCCTTTCCCGTTCTGTTGGTGGAACAGGGTACGCCACTTCTTGTCTTCGCCCGCTATTTGCAGTTTGTATTCAAGGGCATATAGCTCTTTTGACCATTGGATTTCCACCTGGTTAATATCGCGTTCCCCTCCAAAGTCAATCATGAGATAGTGATTCTTGCCTTGAAAGCTAGCGATCCAGCTCGTTTTTGGGTCGCCGTCAACAGCGTATCTGGCAGAATAAGAATCATTTAAAATAGATGAAGCGGAGACAACAGGTGCCGATTCTTCTGCCAGGCACTGTGCGGCAATACAGGTGAGCATAAGCAGCAGGTATAATTTAATCCTCTTCACAGATACCTCTCTATAGTTTTAGTGAAATTCTTGCGGCAACTTTCTGAAACCTCGATGCCTTTAAGCTCTTCAGATTCAGTTTCGAGTGTTATCCAACCCGACAGGTACCACGAGATCTTGCATCCTGCACTTTAACGCATATACAAATCGAATTTCTTGAGCGATGGCGCCCCGCCCTCAAATTTGAGCATTCTTATACGCACCTTCAGAGCTTTAATCGGTTTTTCGAGGTTAAATGAGAACACGCCAAGCTGACTGCCCTTGTAAAAAACTTTCCATTCTTTGCCGTTGTAATACTGCAGATCAAACTTCCTGATCCTGCTGCATCTTTCTTCCATGGTAATGTGATTAAAAGTAACAGCTTTACCCAGATCAACTTCAAGCCACGGTTCCTTATCCTCATCAGCCGCCATCCAATACCGCCATACATGTCCTCGATGGTTATTGGCATACTGTCTCTTTGTTTTGATCTGCTTTATAAGCTCCTCGTTTACCTCTTTCTTTTTCGTTTCCGCAATACCTTTCTGGCCCACTTCTCCGTAATACAAAGTAAAGTCACCTGTCTCAAAGCCATGAAGAACGACTGCTCTGGGATCTTTGCGTTTATCGGATATCATGCTGGATGCTGTTACCATACAATCCATGGTAAGACTCATATGTTCGTCTATTACAGGATCTATGGGTTTGATATCCATAGCCGGTCCGTCCAGCTCAAGAACTATGATGGTATCAATATCGTCATGATACTTTGCGGGCAAACTGACAGTCAGACCGTCCTTGTCTTGCGTAACCTTCGGCTTGCCGCCTGTTAATGTACTGCATTTCACAACCTTCTTACTCAGTACGGGCAGTTTCAATATCCCTGAAGGCCACATCTGCGTGATATGCAGATATACTTTGTTATCTTTTCGTGTAGAAACACCCCACACGCCCGGCTTGTAAGGACCGCCACGTGTTTCATAAATACTTTCGCCGTACTTCTTAAGATATCGGCCCATGGCCCTGTAATTATGTTCGAACTTGGGATCGATTCTGCCGTCATCACGCGGCCCGAAATCCATCAGGAGATTTCCATCACCGCCCACAGCGCTGATCAATTTTACCACGCATTCCTTGGCCGACATGACTTCACGCGCGCCGTTCCAGAACCAGTGTGAGCC
>JBHORK010000176.1:0-2982 GCA_042565725.1 Verrucomicrobiota bacterium | reverse complement strand
ATGCTTTCCAGCAAAAGAACACGCTACATTCCGGTAATTATGCTAACAGGGGAGCAAGGAGAAGACGCTAAAAATAAGGCAAATCACGCATATGCTGATGGATATGTCATCAAGCCAATAGATGCTGAAGGCCAAAAAAATTTCGTACTCTCCTATGCTTTCCAGCAAAAGCCTAACATACTGGCATACTTCCTGATCATCATCTATTATCAATATCTTATGCATCTCTTACTATCTTTCTTAACAGAATATTACACCAATTCCACGAGTTGTTCTAGAATTATGTTGCCGAAGTTTTTTTCACTTTTCTCAATAAATTTGTGGGGTAAACCCCTACAAATCGCTTTTCTTGTTGTAGGATATTCCTTACAAATTGCCTTGCTTGATGTTGTGGATGAGGAGTTCGGCGCGAGGCTGTGAACGGGTTTTGCTGTTCCGGCCGTTGTCCGCTTTACAGTTCATTCCGGGCACATGGTTTACACATTGGCGTATAATGCATCTCAAGGAGGTGTGTTATGCCATGGAAGGAGACCAGTGTTATGGACGAACGGATGAAGTTTATAGGGAGATTGCTCTCTGGCGAGAAGATGGCCCCATTGTGCAGGGAGTTTGAGATCTCCCGAACTACAGGTCATAAGATCTGGAATCGTTACCAGGAGAACGGTGCCGTGGCCATACAGAACCGCAGTCGAGCCCCGCACTCTCACCCTAACCGGACTCCTTTTGAGGTAGAACAGGCTATTGTACGGCTGAAGAAGGAAAAGTCTACTTGGGGTGCTCCGAAGATACGTGAGTTACTTAAAAAGCGATATCCGGACATCAAGCCGCCGGCAGCCAGCACGGTTCATTGTATTCTTGATAACCATGGGCTTGTTAAGAAAAAGAAACGGCACAAGAAGTTCACATCTATTGCCGGATACCTCTCCAGACCTGGTCAACCAAATGATCTGTGGTGTACTGATTTTAAGGGTCAATTCAAGATGAAAGACCGTGTTTATTGTTTCCCTCTAACGATAACAGACTTTACAAGCCGTTTTCTCATCAGCTGTGAAGCGTTGAGCGGCACGGCGGAAAACCCTTGTTATTCGGTGTTCGAACAGGCTTTTAAAGAGTATGGACTGCCTGAAGCCATGCGTAGCGATAATGGAGTTCCTTTCGCTAGCGGTAACTCATTGTGGGGTATGACGAAGCTATCAGTATGGTGGATACGTCTGGGTATAAAGATCGAGCGTATAAGGCCTGGTAATCCACAAGAGAATGGCCGTCATGAGCGGATGCACAGGACACTGAAGCTTGCTGCAACTCAACCGCCAGGGATGAACCAGTTGCAGCAACAGGAGAAGTTCTTCGAGTTTATAGATGAATACAATAACGAACGTCCTCATCAGGGTCTGGACATGAAGTGCCCTGGTGATGTCTACAGAAAATCTTCGAGGCCATACAAAGGATTGAGTGATATAACCTATCCTGATTGTGAGAGAAAGCTTCTAATAACGAACTGCGGCAGGATCTGTATCAAGAAGATGAAGGTCCATATAAGTAAGGCTTTTGCTAACCAGCCTATCGGCCTCCAGGAGGCCGATGACCATATATGGTCAGTCTACTTCATGAACTACCACCTAGGATACTTCGATGAATACAGCATGAAATTTGCCCCGAAGGAGGATCCTTTCGGAATCAAACTAGACAAGGTAATATAAAACATGTATATAAAAAGTGTAAACTATGTGCCCGGTATAAAGTGTCAACTATGTCCCGGGAAGCACATCGTCAAATGGCATAATTGCTATGTGTTGAGAACTGATCCTAATAGCCCATTTATCAAGCCCGAATTCCATTCATCCATAACAGCCAGATTATTTCTTCCTCGAAAGCGTGTTTGCTCGGATACTTTAAAATCTGGTTTCCTTCTTGTTTCATCGACTCCGCCCCACGACTTAATATTGCTTGGCGCGCATACTTGGTAATGTCTTGCATCATCAAACAGAAATTATTCATATAACCGGAATTAAGTCGTTCTTTCAAATAGTTGTAAGCACATTGATCCGCCTCTACATGATATCTGCCGGGTGCTACATCAAGATATATCTCGAGCAGGAATTTGCTTTTCATCTCCTCGTCATGAGAAACATCAGTTAAAAAAATTGGATATGCCCCTCCTCTCGGTCCTCTTTTGTAAACAACTCGTTCTTTTTCAATGCGATTAAAATCTACAGTTGAGACTATGCCTGCCGCCAGCAGTTTTACTTGCGGCCATTGAATGTCCTGCGGTCGCCCTATTGCATCGTAAACAACAAGTTTCTCCGGCAGACAATCAAGTCGTTTCAATTGTTTTGGTTTTGGAAGCTTCAGAAATTTATCCTGTTCGACAACTTCTGTTTCAATTCCCTCGGACAGAAGTGCCTTATTCAATTTATCCGCGCGTTCTCTGGAAAGTTTGTCGGCGATTATGCCATACGCATCGTTCGCCAATGTTGGAGCATCAATATCAACCAATTCTGCCAGAACCTTAAATGCCCGCTCCAATTTTGCGACAGGAGGTTTTGCAGTTGTCTTTTGCAGAATCACATATTCACTGTCAGTAGCGCTCATGCATTTCAGTATATTAAAACTCCGCCCATTCATCAACCAATCTCACTATTGCAAGGTTTTCCGGCAACTCCAATCCCTCCAGAACCGTCCCTGATCATCTCTTCACTTTGTTGAATGTTGAGACCTGCCCCCAACAAGCCGCGGACTAACCCACCTACCAACTTCTTATGGGTAGCGCTGCCTGCCCGAAATGCTGCGCATAACGCTGCAGGCAGGCGGACAAGTAAACCGTTTGCAGCGCCGACAAATTCCCCCGTTATCCCTTGCAAAACCAAAATCAGGTGTTACCATCAAAAATACAATGAAGAAGAAATTATGTTTTTATGTCTTTGTCATATTGACCTTCATTCAGGTATTTCCTGCGTACTCCGATCTTGTCAGGTATAAAGC
>JBHORK010000175.1:0-3030 GCA_042565725.1 Verrucomicrobiota bacterium | reverse complement strand
CTCGATGCGCTCTGGCTGGCGGTATTTAATATTTCAACCTGTACGTCAGGCCATCTCTCTGTACTTATCGAACATCTTGAGAGTGAGATTCGGGCTGTTGAGGGTATAGAAAGGGAGGAAAAGAAAGAAAAGGAAGCTATAAGGCTGACCGATGTTCTGAAAGAAGCAAAAGAAGAAGTCACAACTCTTCTGGACGGCACGGAAAAGAAGATCCATGGTTTTGTCAGTGATGTCTTTTCGGACCAGGACGCCGCTCTGGAAATGGAAGAAAAAGCAAAAAAAGACGGCAGACAGCCGAAGATGTCCCGGAAAAAGATACTGGGTATTCTCTCCGAAATAGTTCAGGAATTATGCCAGCCGCTTTCGGTAATAAGCTGTTCGATAGACATGGTTACAAGTAAATGCCTCGGAGATGTTCCAGACGTACAGGTTGAAATATTAAATACCGCCAGCCAGAGCGCATCGAGAATGGAAGTGCTTGTAAAAGAAATAGAGAAGATTTCTGGTATCCCTGACTCAAGGACCCCTGACGCAAAGATTCTCGGTGATGTTTACAAAGGCAAGAACCCTGACAAGGTCTAACGAAGCGTGTTTCGTATGTCGTATTTCGTATATCGCTTGCCAAGTCGTCTTGTCCTGGCGTCATTTCGGCGTAGGCTGGTATGTAGGATGAATATATGAATAAAGAAGACGCAGGCGATCTTGTTTTTCCTTTAAAATGCCATTTCAGAGTAATCGCGGAAGATTATAAAGACATGCATTTTGTGATAGAGACGGTTCTGATGGAGCTTGGTCTTAATGTTCCAGTAGAAAAAGCCAACACATCAACAAATGGCAAATATGTCAGCTTCAATATCAGCGCTGTAATTGAATCCCGTGAGAAAATGAACAGAATCGATAAAGAGCTTCGGCTCATACAGGGTGTGAGGATGGTGTTATAGCCTGAACATTGCACGAACAAAACAGAATGTTAAAGTATAAGGAGAGAAAAATGCGCGCAATTGTTTTTTCAAGCCTGGTTCTGTTGATTACAGTTTCAATTTGTTTTTCTCAGCCTGCGGCGGAGAAAAATACTCAACAGAATAATTTTCTGACTCGGCGGTATGATGTATATCCGTGGGTGATGGATGAAATTACAAAGCCGGAAGAATGTAAAAGCATTTTTGGCGCGCTGGGTGTGCCGTGGCCCAAGGGGTCTTCAATCATACATGTTTTTTCCCAGGGCAAGTTAGTAGTTGTCAATACCAGGGCCAACCTCTCGGTTTTCGAAGAGATTCTTGAAGAACTCAACAAAATTCCGCCACAAATTGGGGTTGAAATACGATTTATAGAAGTCAGAGGGGCGAGAGCAGATATGCTGGAAACCGAATGGATGCTAACGGGTAATTGGAAAAAAAATGAAGGAAAAAATTGGGAAGACGAATCGCAAATATCAAGCGGTCCAACAACCATTGCCGGCGTATTAACGAAGCAGGAGCTGGCGATGATTATTCATTCATTAAAAAACAATGCCCAAGCCGATCTATTGTCTGCGCCTAAAATTATAACGATGGCAGGTACAAGAGGTACGGTCAAAGTTGTGACGTCATATACCTATCCTACAAAAGCGACTGTGGAATCTGTGACAGTGACAAATAAAGTCAATGGAGTTGATACGGAAGAATCCGGCACACTTGTTGTGCCCGGAGGATTCGAAACCCGTGATTCCGGAATAAGTCTTTCCGTGCTGCCGACAGTAAATGATGAACAAATGATAAATCTAAACCTAAAATCTGAAGTAGTTGATGAGCCGACATGGAAGGATTACGGGGTGGCATATATTGCCGCTGACGGGGCTGAAAAGAAGTTGTCTTTGCCTCAGCCCTTTTTCTCGGTTCGTGGGATTAACACCACCATTGCTGTTCATGACAACGCGACTGTAATTTTGGGCGGTATGATTACCGAAAAGAAAATTCAAGTAGAAAAGAGAACACCTGTTCTGGGTAGAATACCTTTTATTGGCCGTGCCTTTCGAAGAACTCGTGAGTGTACAGAGAAATGTAACCTGCTGATCTTTGTTACCGCCCATATAATTGATGCCACGGATAAGGTTGCAAAGCCGTAGGCTTGTTCACCAATTTTTCTTATTGGTATAGTAAATGCTTAATTAACATCAATGGTTTAATGTTATAATTTCAGGGGATTATGAAGGGAAGGGAAAGATTTTCTCTCACTACGGAGAAAAACCACCATTAAGTCACTTAAAAAGAAGGTGGGGGGGGTGATGAAGAAAGTTTGGATAGTTTTGATTGTGTTTTGTGCGGTTACGGCAGGGGCTGACATAACCCTTAGTGAAGCCGACAGCAATCTTATCAGCATTACTCTCGATAACGTGCGTCTCAGTGATGCGGTAAGTATGTTCTGTAAGATATCCGGAGCAAATATCATTGCCACTCCATCCGATCTGGAAGGAACCGTTACCGTCAACCTGATAGATGTTGAATGGAGGCCGGCCCTGAATTCAATCCTGGAGATGCATAATCTTGAACTTGTCGAACGCATACCGGGATCAGAAGTATATTCAATACGCCCTGTGACGCTATATTTAGATTTGAAGCATCTGATATTCCGCCCTCCCGGAACTCCTGAATCAACAAATTTAATAACCCTGGATCTTACCAATGCTTCTCTGGGTGAGGTGTTCCTGGAAATTGCGCGACGAGCAAAAATAAATATTGCCTATGACCCAGGTCTTGATGATGCCAAGGATATTACAATCAATCTTGAAAACGTGAAAAGCCATGATGTGTTGGCACACATTTTTAATCTCCATGAGCTGAATACGTATAAGTCATTCAAACTTGATTCCTATATTATCCACGAAAACACGCGGTATTATACCTGTGAAAGCTGCGAATCTGATGACGAGTCAGGATTCTGGATAAACCCAATGTGGGCGATACTGGTGAGCATTGCGGCGTTTATTATACTGCTTAATAAAATACATACGGCGGTTTGTTATGATATGGGCAGGCTTTCGGCCGCTGATGA
>JBHORK010000174.1:0-3036 GCA_042565725.1 Verrucomicrobiota bacterium | reverse complement strand
TTTTCCGATATTTTAGCGAAGACAAATTCAAAAGACGAGGATGTTTTGACGAAAACTTAAAGTACTTCATAAATGATTGCCCTAAAAGCAAACAATGGGACTTAGAAAAAGATTCTATAAAAGAAAAAGGTGTATCATCAAAAGAATTATACCTTATTCTTCTTAATGCTTATAGAGAGAAACATCATCCTGACAAATCCTTTGTGGGAGAACTTTCTCCTTTCCTGGAACAACATTTTCCAACCCTGATTGATTGGTTTGGCAATGAAAACGTACGCATGATACAAATCACCAGAAACCCTTTCTTGAACTTTGCCAGCTACAAGAAAAAGCACATAGATAGAGGTGACTTTTATCTGGAAAAACTGTTATATAATTTTTGTTACACATGGCCGCGATCAATCGCCTACGGGCAATTCCTGCAAAAGACATTCCCGCAATCGTTTAAAACAATTCATTTGGACGACTACTTTAATAACCACACACAAATCATCCATGATTTGATAAACTGGTTAGACATACCCCCCAAAGACATTATCTTACAGGAAAAACCCACCACTCCAACCATGGACTCAAACGAAAGCGACTCTTTAATGCGGCTGTTATCAACCAAAGAAAAAAATATTATTTCAGAAATGTCATGCCACAATTTCCTGGATTGCTCTTATTATTCGAACAATAAATTATTGCTGGATTTTAAAGATAACGCCTTCAGAAGCCACAAGAGGAATTTACTATCAAAGTCATTACGCCTAACCCGAATGGGATTACTTATCGACAAACATCCTGCCCTCGAAATCCTTAAAACCTGCCTTCTTTTTCACAAACAAATATTATCAGCTCTTGGACATAAAATAATATCCTCAATCAAGAACAGTTTAAATCTTTGAGCGAGATATTAATTACGATATATTTAGGATGAGTATAATCATAAACATACATTTCTATTCCATCCACTCTCGGATGTAATGCCCGAAAAAATGACTCGACTTCACTTTGCCTTCGAGCAATAAGCCCGCTATTATCGTTAAAGGAGCAAATAAAACGGCTTTTAGCATTATCAATCATTTTACGTATAACATTATTGAATAACTTCCTTGGGGTCATTCACATTCTGCCTGATTAAAACATCCATGCTTTTATAAGTTAGATATGTTTTGGGCAGCACAAAAGAAGGATCGTATTTTTTCTTGAGCTGAACGTAGAGATGGCGAAAAACAGCCATGCAGGTCACAATATCGACCGGCTGCATTTTTTCCAGGTAAGTAAACATATCTTCTCTAATAAAAACACTTCTCGAATTCTCTTTTTCTGCAATCTCCCGCGCATTGGCAATCATATCCGAATTAACATCCACGCCTGTTGTAGAAACGCAACCATTTTCCTCCGCGAGAAAAACAAGCCCTCCTCTGTTGCATCCCAAGTCCGTAAAAGTTTTGCCAGGCAGCTCCTTAAGAATATCCAATGAGTAAAAAAGCCGTCTCGTCTTAATCATTCCCGGATAGTGAGAACCTCTAAACCATACATCCTGATAAGGAAAGTCCGGACGCATCATTACACAATTCTTTATTCTCTTTAAAACCTTCCTCATCATTGTTCTCTCTTATAAATATTCTTGAATCACAAGTTTTACAAAGCACGTAACTATACGCAGATTAAAACCACTAAACTCTTTAAAATTAAATCTTTAGCTTCATTAATTGGTCGTTAGCGTAAGTATTTTCTTGCGTTAATAATCGTAAGCTTAACATTCTTATTTGATCACTCAATAAAGATCAAAGTAAAAAAAAATCTTAATAGTCTAAACATTTGACATGACATATCTAAAAAACCGTGTCGAGCATCGGCAGCGCAGTTTACAGAGTCACCATTTATGCTCTTGGCTTAAGCATTATAGAGTTAACAATCTTTTAAACGCAAGTCTTTGTATCATAGTCATGGCTATTTCTCGCGTAAGTTTGTTAATATCCTTAAAGTATGCCCGTTTAGCAAAATCATTAAAAATCTTTCTTTGTCGGTCTACACAACTCATAAGGCATGCAACACTTTGTGCGTTGAGACTAAATAAGCAACAGATTTCGCCCTCAGATACAAACTCCACACACCCCAGATTTGCCCTGCTCGCAAGCCAAAGAACATTCTCGACGCAAAAATAGGAAATATGTACAGGCCTGATGTAACTACTTCTAAACCCCTTCTTAACAGATGGTGCTACGGCATTTGGAAGAGCCACGTAAAGTATTCCTTCCGGTCTCAGAAATTCCGCAAGCGCCTCCAATGCTCTACAAGGATCTAAAAGGTGTTCCAAGACATGACGGAATATAATGATATCGAAACAACCTTTGTATTCCTGTAGATTATCGAAAATATTCCGGCCTATCACTTTCCCACCTCGATCTTTAATAGAATAAGCCAGTCGCTCAACGGGCTCAACAGCATAATATTCGCAACTCTTTTCTTGAAAGTATGACATTGCCCATCCCTCTCCCGCTCCAACATCAAGAACCTTCAGCCCACTCTTTATGTAAGGCAAAAGGGTTTTCTCCAAAAGCTTGCGTTTCCGTATGTTACTTCGAATATCTTCCTGATTTTGTTCCATATACTTGCTGCCAAAGAAACTTCTATTAACCCTGTCGTATGTGTCTTCAGTAGGTAATGGGCGTTGCTGTATATGGCCACAGTCCGTACAAATACCAATCCTAAAGAAAACATTCCGCGAATGCCGCGACCAAGCAACCAGCAGATGTTCTGTCGCAGATGATTGACAAACCAAGCATGTATATTTCAAATGACATGTCACTACGATGCTCTTTTCCTTCAATTCAAAGTTAAAGCAACCATGCTGTGGTGCTTATACCTCTATGCCGACATTACAATTTCAGTAATATGATCAGCTATTGCCTTGCCTGCACACCCCTTATTATGAGTAACCTCCTGCGCCATAAGCTTTTCCCGCTTATCTCTATCTAGTGAAGGATCTTTTAAGTAGTCGTTGAGATATTTCCTCAACTCTTCAAAAGAAAAAGCATTTCTGGC
>JBHORK010000173.1:0-3054 GCA_042565725.1 Verrucomicrobiota bacterium | reverse complement strand
TCACACTTTTCGAAAAAGTCGAAAGCCTGATAGGTGACCCCGATTAAGAAGGAGAGATCTTCATGAGGCAAGATGATCTTAATGTTAACCGTGAGATTCGCCGAGTGCTCGTGAGACACTGGATCGATCTCGGACGTCTATCTGTCAGAACTATCAGCGGCAATACTTATATCCACGGGTCTCTGATCAGAATAGAGGGCTTCAAAGATGATCTGACGACACCTATTGTTAACGCCATATTCAACGAAATGAAACGCATCCGAAACCTCAGTCATATGAGAATTGAACTTGATAATTGGGCCAATAATGCCGGCTCATGGATACCGCAAGACAAGAAAACCGAATCTCATAAAGCCAGTCGCAGCAAACCCCAGGCTTCTACATACAACATTGACAAGGAGCTGAAAAAGAACCAACGAGAGGAAGGAAACGGCAGCCGTGAAACCTGAAGCTCTGACGCGATGGACAAGCGAAAACTCGGCTGAACTTTACGGAATCCATAACTGGGGTTCAGGTTATTTCAATGTTTCTCCTAAAGGCACAACTGTTGTAACACCGCAAAAAAACAAACCTGATATCACCGTAGACCTGCACGAAGTGGCATGTGATCTTCAGGCTAAAGGGCACGGTATGCCCATACTTCTTCGTTTCGCCGATATCCTGGCATCTCAGGTTCGGCTTCTTAATGAAAGTTTTTTGCAGGCTATTCGTGAAGCAAACTATCAGGCAACATATCAGGGCGTATATCCGATAAAAGTCAATCAGAAGCAGCAGGTGGTAAATAACATTATGGAATTCGGACAAGACTACCATCACGGTCTTGAGGCGGGCAGTAAAGCCGAACTCATAATCGCAGTTGCCAACATAAAAAATCCGGAATCATTTATCATCTGCAACGGATATAAGGATGAAGAATTTATAGATCTTGCGCTATATTCGCTTAAAATGGGAATTCAGACTTTTATTGTGATTGAAACGCCAAGCGAACTTCCTTTAGTGATCAAACGCGCAAAACAAATGAACGTTAAACCCAAGCTTGGCATCAGAGCCAAACTCGCAAGCCGGGCCGGCGGCCGCTGGGACGGATCCGGCGGAGACAGAAGCAAATTCGGATTGAACGTTTCACAGGTAATTGACGTTGTAGACACCCTTAAGAAAGAAGACATGATCGATTGTCTCCTGATGCTGCACTACCATCTGGGAAGTCAAATACCGGACATTCGACGGGTACGCACGGCCCTTAATGAAGCCTGCCGTTTATACGCTGAACTTGTAAAAGAAGACGCCCCTATGGGGATTCTTAACGTAGGAGGCGGACTGGCCGTTGACTACGATGGTTCCCACACCAGCTTCGCGTGCAGTAGAAACTATTCCATGAAAGAATACGCTGTGGACGTTGTGGAAATAATAATGGGCGCCGCCGATGAAGCCGGAATCCCACATCCCATGATAGTCAGTGAATCCGGCCGCTCTACCGTCGCACATCATTCCGTTCTGATTTTCAATATACTTGATACACGCCGATTTGAGTCGCACAGCCTTCCAAAACGTTTGCCCGCTGACCACAATGAAATGCTGGGAAATCTGATGGAAGTAAACAAATCGCTCACATCCCGCAAAGCTCAAGAAGCATATCACGACGCCGTCTATTACCGCGACGAAATCCGGTCCATGTTCCTGCACGGTGATCTTCCGCTCCGCGAAAGGGCATTGGCTGAAAATATCTTCTGGCACATAATAAGAAGAATTGCAGACATGACCCAGAAAAAGAAATATGTCCCGGACGAAATGGAAGGACTTGAACCGGCTATAGCTGACGTATATTACGGCAACTTCAGCCTGTTCCAGTCTCTCCCGGACTCATGGGCCATTGACCATCTTTTCCCTGTCATGCCGATCCATCGTCTTAACGAAGTCCCGACACGCCAGGCGATATTGGCGGACATCTCATGTGATTCCGACGGGAAAATAGATCGATTCATTGATCAGCATGACGTAAAGAAAATACTCCCCTTACACGAGCTGAACAACGAAGAGTATTATGTGGGTATTTTTCTCGTAGGCGCATACCAGGAAACTCTCGGCGATATGCATAATCTCCTGGGCGACATCAATGTTATACATATACGTATAAACGACAGCGGGGAAATGGAGTATGTTCATGAAGAACCCGGTGACAGCGTCGAGCAGGTGCTTTCTTATGTGGAATATAACCCCTCAGAAATGCTGAAAAAAATCCGCGAAAAAACTGAAGTAATCAATCCTGACGGAAAAGAAGCCCTCATCAAAGCCTTCACCGACGGCATGAAAGGATATACCTACTTTGAAAAATAAATATCCCCGCAGTACTGTCAAAAGTTAAATGAAAGAATAAAAGAGGAACTGAACATCCAATATCCAACAAGGAATATCCAACCGAAGACCCGCATACATCGTTACACGAAGTGCTTCGGGCAGGTCGGAAACATCCGGTCTTTTCTTTTACAGGTTGGTTACAATTTCGAGCTTCCTTTGTGGAGTCTTTGAGTTTCTTCTTTCCTTGGACATTGGATATTCCTTGTTGGCTGTTGGATATTGAAACAAAAAAATGGAATAGCCATTGGAAGATAACCGCGCTCTTAAGACGCGGTTTCTGGAGACAAAATGAACAACCATTCATATTTTCTGGATATCGATCAACAAACCTCACAGGACCCTTCCTGTCCTTACGCCGTCCTTCCTCTGCCCTATGAAAGAACCGTTACTTACGGAACAGGCACCGCACAGGGTCCCGCCGCCATCCTGCGTGCCAGCCACGAGATTGAAGATTTTGATGAAGAATTTCTCAAGCCAATGGAACTGAGAGCACAAACATTGCCTTCTGTTAACTTCAAGAATCTTTCTGACGAACAAGCTCTTGAACTTATAAAAAAAACGTCTGAGCCGATTATGAGATCAGGCAGGTTTCTTCTGTCGCTGGGCGGCGAACATACGATCAGCGGCCCTCTGATCAATGCCGCGGTGTCCGCATTTGGAGAAATATCTATTCTTCATCTTGACGCTCACCTAGATCTC
>JBHORK010000172.1:0-3054 GCA_042565725.1 Verrucomicrobiota bacterium | reverse complement strand
TCGTATTTCGATTTCGCGATTCTCGCTCAATCGAAAACGATGAACTCGACGTTGGGGCATGAAAAGATGAAACAAATATTGGTCATTCTGATTCTTGTCGTCCTGCTCATGGGCATGACGGGCTGTGGCACATGTGGTCGCAATCGGAGTTCTGCACGGGTCTATCCTGCGCTCCATGTTGACGGCATGATCTATAGAGATTATGCAGGCATTTGGAAGGAGACGAGAGACACGACCACACCGGGTGTTGGTGGAGACAATTCAGTTGGGCAGTTTATCGCATACACGGGTTTCATTCTAACAACAGTCGATGTGCCCATCTCTTTAGTGACGGACACGATTCTGTTGCCCTATGATCTATGGATTAAGGACCGTACAATGGAGCCCCAACAACCGGATGCAGAAGTACAATCTGAAGGCGCGCCTTCAGATTGACTCTGATCCGAAGCGTTCGGCAATATGAAAAGGAAAGGAACATCGTATGTCTGAAGAAAAGAAACGTCATGGATGCCTAACGGCATGGCTGATTCTTATGCTTATTGCAAACTCGGGAAGCGCCTTGATGTACCTGCTGGGAGGAAACACGATCAAGGCAGTCTATCCCGATGCACCGGGGTGGACGTTCCCAGTGTTGATCGTCGCCTGTCTGTTCAACCTTGCATGCACCATCGCGATTTTCAAGTGGAAGAAATGGGGATTCTGGGGTTTCTGCGGCTCAAGCATAGTCGCCCTGGGCATCAACTTAACTATTGGTCTCGGAATTGCACAATCCCTCGGAGGTCTCGTTGGGATGCTCATCTTCTTCGGAGTTCTGCAAATTGGAAAAGAGAACAAAGGGTGGTCACAACTTGACTAGCAACTGCCGAACAAGAATTTTCGAGCGTACGCGATAAACGCGCCGCTCAAAATCGACGTTCAACGTGACATGAAACAATTGATATATATTGAGCTCATTGGGAACAGAGGTCCGATTGGGTTGGGGTTTTACGTTCTGCTCACGGCTCTCTATCTTGCGTCGGCAGTATTCCTCTCTAAGGGATGCCGCACTGTATCCTTGCACATGTTGATAACGTACTTTGTTATCATCCATTTCCAGGTACTATACTGCATTCATAATGACATCGTTATCGTGGGTACTGCAGCACTCGATTTTCACCTCTTCATTTCCTCTTTGATGCGCAGTGTTTACAGGGGGTTCGCCCTGGTACTCCTCGGGTGTTGCCTCTGGTTGATTACATTGGTAACAATGAAAAGAACCGTTGAACAAAAGGTTGGAGAAGTATCATCTGAAAGCGCGCTTTCAGATGAACTCTCAACCTAATCGTTGTGCAAATGAAATGAATACAGAATCATACATTTGGATTCCAATTGGCGGAATGGTCGTCATCCTCTTAACGTACCTGCCATGGATTGTGCTTAAACACCGCAAAGCTCAAACCAGCAATGTGGAGTATACATCTGTTCCCTTGTTATCATACGGTCTTGTCATTTCACTTTGCTCGTTTGCGGTCTTTGTTGTTCTCTTTGCCGTGTTCATGT
The DNA here is from genome assembly GCA_042565725.1 of Verrucomicrobiota bacterium. Taxonomy (GTDB): domain Bacteria; phylum Verrucomicrobiota; class Kiritimatiellia; order UBA8416; family JBHORK01; genus JBHORK01. The sequence goes on along the minus strand of JBHORK010000172.1, from coordinate 1,515 downwards.
TCACAGCAACCCGCGACCCAGACTCGACACACTCTTTCGGGGTCAAGTGTTTTGGTGGAGGTCATCTCTACACACGCCCGGCATTGGCCATCTCGTGGATGGCAACCCTCTCTATTGCAGGCATCATGGGGTTGATCAATTTTATTAGCTTCAGTTGGTATAACAGAAAAGGGAAACTGAATAGAATCAAGCTGCCAATCATAGGCAGACTAGATATGGACTAACAGATTGCACAACAAAGCACTGCACAACTATTTTTCAAAAGCGCGCTTTTGAAAAAAGTGTGAGTGCAGCCGTTCGACAAAACAGATATGAAAAAAATAGTCATAACTCTTTCAGTTTCGTTTCTCGTTGTACTCGGGTGCAACGTTCCTCACGCCACCAAAACAAAAGACCCGTTCGCATTTGTCACATTGTTGGGTAATCCCGACAAAGAGATACGCGCCACTGCTGCAGCCTCGATACGACGGCTAATCGCCGTCGATCCAAGCTTGAAAACTAATGATCACGGCGAGGAATACTGGAAGAAGCGAATTGATGCTGTAAAATCAGGCATGAAACATTCAGACGTTATGAGATTACTGCCACCTTATGACAACACATTATCGGCGGAGCAGCTACTTTGGAGCGGCATGGGTTCAGGCGACAGCCACTTTGCAACCTGGCGCCTAGACCATTACTGGACTATCAGAATAACATATCGAAATCCCGACACAGTGATTGGGCGTCCCAGCCTCCAGAACGAAGCAATGCACATCAGGGTTATGCCCCCAGAGGATTTTACCGGCACTTGGGTTATGTGGTACGTCAACGGACAAGAACGCTATAGAATTGAACACACGAACGGAAAATACCACGGTCTGTTAATTGTCTTTTATGATAACGGGCGGAAATCTTATCAACAGCATTACAAGAACGGTCTTGCTTCAGGTTCTGGTGCTGGATGGCATCCCGATGGAAGCAAGATGTACAAAATCAATTACACAAACGGCAAACCAACAGGTACGTGGACTCACTGGGACCGAGACGGAAAAGTCAGGAATGTCGAACAAAAAAATTGAGCTTATTGCAGCTATCGCCGCAAAAGCTCATTTTGAACGTTCTGTTTAAAAAATGATTAAAGAAAACAACAGACTCAAGATCCTGAGTGTGACAGCCCTTCCTGCGGTCGTGCTGATTATCGGCCTGCATGCATTCTGGAAGGGCTGGTTTATCGTCGCAGGCCGAATGGGAGCCTTTGTTGTCACCCAGACATCAGCTCGTCTTTGGGCTGTTGTCCTCATATTCCTGGCGTTATGGGTTCACACCCTTGGATATTGGTGTGACATCCAAAAGAATCAACTGCTTGCCCCACGCCTCGCCAAGATAATCATGATCACAGGATTATGTGTTCTTATTGTCGCAGCAGGCTGGACATTCTTCGATATTTTCACAGGCAACACGAACAACTTATAGGAAAACTTACTATCAACAATGAAGTGCAAAAAAAGTGATTTGCCATAATGAGCTCCTTCC
>JBHORK010000171.1:0-3163 GCA_042565725.1 Verrucomicrobiota bacterium | reverse complement strand
TTGCCTTCTGTTTAATTCTTCTCTGCAATCTCTGCGCACCGATATTGCCGGGGTTTCTCTTGAGATACGAAGATGATACATTTCTGATGCGTTTTTATCCTCCTATAATTCCTGAAAAAGATACGTCAGCTGATGATATTCAAAAGGAAATATGCAGTATTCTTGAACGAGAGATTGTGGAACATCCAACGCAGTGGTTTATGTTTGAAAAATTCTGGAAGAAGGATTAAGAAATGTTTCTCGCAGGGTGCGCAGAGATTGCAGAGAAGAATTAAACAGAAGGCAACAAAGTGAACAAAGAAAAAGAGTTTTGCGTAATAGTGCCGGGATATCAGGAAGAGGGGAGGATAGGTGAGGTAGTGGAAGGGATACGCAAATACTGTGACCATGTTGTTGTGGTTGATGACGGCTCAATAGATGGGACAGCCGATGAAGCGGAAAAGGCCGGGGCGACAGTATTGCGGCATGAAGTTAATAAGGGTAAAGGGATAGCCTTGAACACGGGTTTTCAATACGCACGTGATAATGGATTTGAATTTGTGATTACTATGGATGCGGATGGACAGCATGATCCTGAGGAGATTTCTCTTTTTGTTGATGCTTATAAAAAGACGGGTACACCGGCAATAGTGGGTAATAGAATGTCTGATCCGCGAACCATGCCGTTTGTGCGGCGTTGTACTAATCGTTTCATGAGCTGGCTGTTAAGCAGAAAGATGGGGCAGCACGTTCCGGACACGCAGAATGGATATCGTCTTTATAAAACGGACATTATTCCTGATATGGGTATAGGGTCCGACAGGTTTGCCGCGGAATCCGAGATTCTGTTGCAGATTGCGGAGAAGGGTGCCAGAATAGACGCGGTACCCGTAAGGATTATTTATGGTGACGAGAAGAGTAAGATAAATCCCGTTAAGGATGCGATACGGTTTTTCGGGATGCTGAGGAAGTATAAGAAGAATGAAACGGCGAGTGGGCGAAGCGGTGAAGCGGAGAGCGGATAAGAAAAGGGAGATAGAAAATTGATTAAGGCGATTTTGATTTTGGTTGTTTGGACGTTTATTCCGGCGTTAGAGCTGAGGGCTTCTATTCCGGTTGGTATTTTTGGAATGAAGGATGCAGTGTCCTGGCCGCTTGTGGTATTGATTTGTGCGGTATGTAATATCATCCTGGGTTTTATTGTCTTCTGGATTATGGGGCCGGTGTTTACTTTTGTCAGGAAATGGAACTGGTTTGAAAAGAGAATATGGCCTATCCTTGAGCGTACACAGCATAAGATACATCCTTATGTGGAAAAATATGGTGAATTAGGAGTGGCGGTATTTATTGGGATACCATTACCGGGTTCCGGAGTGTATACGGGAGCATTTGGCGCGTATCTTCTCGGATTAGACAAACGCAAATTTGCGATTGCCAATGTTATAGGCGTTTTAATAGCCGCTGCCGCAGTTACTTCTCTTTGTTTGCTTATTCTTCATGGGGCTGTTGGTGAAGAAAGCTGGTTGGCAAAATGGTTTTTGACAATAAAACATTAACGCTATTTTGTCGTAAGAATCACCCCTGAACAGAGAAGGTATAGGATAATATGAAACGACGTGATTTTCTTAAAACAATAAGCGCCGGTGCGGCGTTGGCATCAGCTCCTTTGTGGGCCAGGGGCCAGGAAGAAACAAGCAAACTACCGAATATCCTCTGGATACTGATCGAAGACTGGTCAACCGACCTTTCCTGCTATGGAACAAAAGGGATCCATACGCCGCATGTGGACAAGCTGGCATCAGAAGGCATCCGGTACACCAATGCTTTTACAACGGCGCCGGTCTGTTCTCCCTCACGTTCAGCCATGATGACAGGGTTTCATCAGAACTACATTGGTGCGAACCAGCATCGAACAGGAGATAAGAAACCGCTCCCGTATGGCATCAAACCCATCCCTCATTTACTGGAGGCGGCTGGATATTATACATGCCTGATGACTAAAAAGACCGATTGCAATTTTACAACTAACAAGAAACTCTTCATGGGAACCGACTGGGGCAAACGTAAGCCGGGCCAGCCGTTCTATGCACAAATTACGTTTAGCGGAACGCATCGAAAATGGGATCGTGATCCGAAGCGCCCGATTGACATCAAAGATGTGGAGATTCCTCCTTACTATCCGGACACGGATTTTGTTCGGCGCGACTGGGCCAACGGCCTGGAGCAGATGCAGTTGGTTGACGGGCAGACGGGAACCTTGCTGAAGCGCCTCGAAGATGAAGGATTGGCCGATAACACCTTGGTGTTTTTTATCGGCGATCATGGCCGCTGTCATATCCGCGGTAAGCAGTTTTTATATGATCCAGGACTGCATATTCCCATGATTATGCGCTGGCCGGGCAGAGTTAAGCCCGAACAGGTGAGTGACGATATGGTAATGTCCATTGATATCTGCGCGACAATTCTCGGAGCTGCCGGTGTCAAGCCTGATCATGAACTGCATGGTAAGGATTTATTCAGCGAAGAAGTGAAGAAGCGCAAATACATCTTTGCCGCGCGGGATAAGATGGATAATACGCATGATGCCATACGCATGATCAGATCTAAACAATTCAAGCTGATTCATAACCTGATGCCGGAACGCGCCTATTGTCAGTTTAATGAATATAAAGAGCGGTCCTATCCCGTGCTGGCGTTGATGAATGTGATGAACATGAAAGGTCAGTTGAAACCTGAGCAGGCCGCATTCATGGCGCCCCGAAAATCGGAGTTTGAGCTTTTTGATCTCAAGGAGGACCCGCACGAAGTTCATAACCTGGCCGATGATCCCGCTTATAAGGATACTAAAAAGAAATTACTCGCTGAACTGAACTCGTGGCGCAAGGTTATTAAAGATCAGGGCGTCTCAAACGAATTTCGCAAAGGCGGTTGGTCATCGGCCTATCCGACAAAAACATTGGAGGAATGGGAAGAAGCTCTTGAAAAATGGAAGCCGTGGGTTTTCCGGAAACCGAACGAAAAAAAATCTCGACCTTTTGCCAGAAAGAAAAAAGCTAAAAATAAGAAGAAACCATGAAGTATCGGGATGCCTTATTCTGTTTCCTTGAACCTATATTCGGCAGTTGCCAAGTTTGTTGTAGTTGCAAGGCGTTCGTTGTTCAGCTATAGTATCTATGCTGAATAA
>JBHORK010000170.1:0-3173 GCA_042565725.1 Verrucomicrobiota bacterium | reverse complement strand
TGTTTCTACGGTATAGGCGTCCGCCTCATATTCGTGTTTCCTGGATATTATGCTTTCGATAATACATTTATTATGAATCCTTTTCTAGCGATAATTCTTGCCGTGCTTATCGGCCATTATTTGATTGAGCTTATTACCGATTGGCTCAATGTCCGGCACTTATCCGAAAAATTGCCTGCAGAATTTAAAGATTATTATGACGCGGAAAAATACAAAACTTCTCAGAATTATCTGCGCGATAATACTAAGTTCGGGATTATTACCGATACACCCATGACTCTTTTGACGCTTGTGTTCATAGTTGTCGGTGGTTTTAACTATATTGACCGAATAGCCCGCGCACCCGGCTGGGGGCCTGTGCCAACTGGACTGCTGTTTGCCGGAATAATTGTTCTTGCCTCAAAAATCATCAATATCCCTTTCTCCATTTACGAAACATTCGTAATCGAAGAAAAATACGGCTTTAACAAAACCACTCCTAAAACTTTTGTACTGGATATAATCAAGTCCCTGATATTAACCGCAATAATCGGCGGAATTATTTTGAGCATCATTTTATGGTTCTTCGGTAAATTCGAAAACACAGCGTGGCTTTATTGCTGGGCCGCCGTTACTGCATTCCAGATATTCCTGATGTTCATAGCGCCATTTGTAATAATGCCGCTATTCAACAAATTTGTTCCACTTGAAGACGGTGAGCTCAAGACTGCCATAGAAGATTACGCCCGTTCTCAGAACTTCAAGATGAAAGGCGTATTCAAAATGGACGGCTCCAAACGGTCAGCTAAATCCAACGCCTTTTTTACGGGATTCGGCAAATCGCGAAGGATAGTTCTTTTCGACACATTGATAGAAAAACATACGACTGCGGAACTCGTTGCAGTTCTGGCGCATGAAATGGGACACTACAAGAAAAAACATATACTCAAAGCCATCATCAGGTCTGTACTGACCATGGGAGCAACGTTCTTTCTGTTATCTTTATTTATCAGAAACGCAAAACTGTTCGCCGCTTTCAAAATGGAGCATCTCTCTATTTACGCGAGTCTTGTATTTTTCGGGTTCCTTTACACGCCGTTCGCCATGCTGATAGGTATTATCGAAAGCATAATATCCAGGAAACAGGAATATGAGGCGGACGCCTATACCGTAGAAACAACAAAAAACACGGAACCCATGATAAACGCCTTGAAAAAACTAAGCGTGGATAACCTGTCCAATCTTACGCCCCACCCTCTAAAAGTATTTCTAAGCTACAGTCACCCGCCGGTACTGAAAAGAATTGAGGCTATTCGCAAATGCAACTGAGAAAATAAGCGCAGGACACTCCTCAGGCCAACAAATCTTGAATGCGCTCACATGCTTCGTCCAAAATATTCTGCTTCTTCGCAAAACAGAATCTGGCAAGATCACGACCCGCGTTATCATGGTAAAAGGCCCTGCCAGGAACAGAAGCAACACCCGTTTTTTGAAGAATGTGCATTACCCGCTCTTTATCGTCATTGCCCGGGACACGGGATATGTCCGCCAGCACATAATATGATCCGCGTGGAACAAAAGGCGTCAGCCCTGCCCCACTCAGGGCCATGCAAAACTGGTCCCGCTTCCTCAAATGATCTTCAGATACCCCTGCATAATATTCGGGACCCAATTCCAGGACTCCTCTGACCGCCCCCAACTGCAAAGGCGAAGGCGCGCATACGTAAACCAGATCATTCAAGTGCGATGCTGTAACAACAACATCAGGCGGACACACCGCATAACCCAACCTCCAGCCGGTAATGCTGAAAACTTTTGAGAACCCGGATATGGTAATAGTGCGCTCCCGCATACCAGGGATCATTGCAGGCGGCAGATGTTCAAATCCGTCATAAACAAAGTGCTCATAAATCTCGTCAGTAAAAACAACTAGATCATGGGTTTCCGCAAAATCAGATATCATCTCCAGTTCCAAACGTGTAAAAACCTTGCCAGCAGGATTTGATGGAGTATTCAGTACAATAGCCCTTGTACGCTCTGTTATTACGGATTCCAATGCTGCCATGTCAAAAGTCCAGTCAGGCGGATCAAGACGCACATAACGCGGCTTGCATCCTATAGCTGCCAGAGTAGCATCATGATAACCGTAAAAAGGCTCAAGCAAGATCACCTCATCACCCGGATCAAGCAGAGCAAGGCAGACGGAGTAAAATGCGCCTGTAGCCCCTATACTGACAAGAACTTCGTTCTCGGGATCAACCTCCATACCGTAAAGTTTTTTCATCTTCCCGGATATTGCCTGTCTAAGTTGAGACATACCCTGACATGAAGTATAAATGTTATGTCCTGTATCCATCGCATCTTTAGCGCCCTCAATCACACATGGCGGAACGTCAAGATCACAAATGCCCTGTGCCATATTGATTCCGTCAACCTTCTGACATTCACGGGTCATAGCCCTGATCTCGGACTGAGATACGATTTCGCGACGTTTACTTTGTTTAATAGTCATAATAATTAAAAGATGCTGAGTCCGGACTAGTTGGCAACACTATACTATGGGGTGTAATCTGAAAAGAATCTATTTCTACTATGCTGACAGATCCCCCGATTATCAATACATCCTGAATCTACGTCTGCGCACAAGGAAAACAGCAAATCCGCAGAGAGCAAGCACTCCCGTGCATGGTTCAGGAACAGGCAAGACACCCGTACCCGGATTAGGCAGGGCCGTGCTCTGCCAGTCTCCGTCAAGCGTGGTTCTTTCAAGACTTCTACCCGGAGACGTACTGCCGACATCGCAATCACCCGGAAAACCCGTTTCATCAAGAAGGTTGTTAACATTGTCCGGCCCGTAAATAACCACATCGATCGGCACCGTATTTGATTCAATATTCACAGAGGCAACATCAAACAAGGCTACGCCGTCAGCCACACCTGACCCATTGTTTTGCAGATCCGGAGAAAAATTAATCGCCTGATCAAAAACAGGATTATAGTTAGTGATGCTGCTGCCCGGTCCTCCTACCACAAAATACGAAAACGGATTAATTGTGCCTGACAATTGAAACGTACTATAAGTATAATCATTTCCACCGCTGCCAATACTGAACAGACCCAGATCAATAGCCTGATCCGTCGGATTAAACAATTCGATCCACTCCATTCCATCATCAGCTCCTTCAGAATTATAA
>JBHORK010000016.1:0-46127 GCA_042565725.1 Verrucomicrobiota bacterium | reverse complement strand
CGAATTCATGGAAAATGCCGGGGGCGGGAAAGGGGAGAAAGAAAAGTATGATTTTGTTCTGAATGAAGCGCTCAAAATACTGGTTGATTTTGCTGATATTCATCCGGGTATTAAGGTGATAGATACGGCTTCAAAAGATTCCGTTCCGTCCGTAAAAAGAGAAGACGTTCCTGAGAAAGTACAGGCAGAGATTTTAAGACTCATAAAGAATCTGAGCCACAAAGATGGTAAGATCCGAAAATCCGCTGAAATAAAATTGAAAGAAATAGGGCCGGACGCTATCCCGTTTCTTGAAGATCACAAGGATTCCGATGATCCGGAGGTTCGTATAACCATCAAAAAACTTCTGGAGCATTGAATGAAAGAAAAAGAAAACCACGGAGGGCACAGAGATACGGAGAATTTGTTGCATGAGCAATAGCATTAAAAAGGGGGCGGAATGAAAGAAATATTAACCTTTTCGTTGGCGGCGGTATTAAGTTTATTCGCCGATTTCAATGATGGCATGGAATGTTTTAAGGACCGGAAATACGATGAAGCTATCGTAAAGTTCACCAAGGTTATTAAAGCGGAAACCGATATTCAAGATGTCCGGGAGTTATCGCTTTTTTATCGTGCGCAATCTTATGCCGGTGCAAAGAAAAAAGACGAAGCATTAAAAGACCTTTCTGTTTTAATTAAAGACTCTGATAATGACACTCTGAAAAAAGAAGCCGTAAAGCTTTATGTCGAATATGGGGGCAAGCTGAAGGAGCTCCTGCCCAAAGACGGGCCAAAAGAAATTACGAACAAAATTCTATTAGCGGCCCAAACGGGTGATGAGAAAAAAGTCAAAGCCTATCTTTCCGGTCCGCTTCTGAATCTGCTTAATACCGTTGATATTGTTTTCAAAGTAGAAGAAGGTGAATCACTGTTGGCTGAAATCGGTCCTGAGCTGGGAGGTGGAGTCAGCTTTATAAGCGAAACTATTGACAGCACTAATAGAACGGCAACAGTTACTGCGCGTATTGAGAATAGCGTGTTTACTCTTGGGCTTAAGCTGAGTAACGGAAAATGGGTTTTTGATTCCGTCCTGGGATATGTCAATGAGCGTCGTCATCACCGTCGCAATAACAATGTTGGTTCTGAGATGCAGGATATTAATAAATTGCGACAACTTGACGCTGCAATTGAACAGTACACTATGGCCAATCGCAGAGTACCTGCCAAACTTTCTGATGCCGGCGACTATGTGAAGGATTTCGCAAACGCAAGCATCAGTTCAGTTGATGGCAAACCTTTTGTTTTCGTAATGCCCAAAAACAGTGAGCAGCCATGGGTTTTTACAGCAACCGCAAAAGACGGTAAGCGGCAAGGTCTTGTAAACGGAACAGTCAGGACAATTGCCGAAGCGGAATTCAAGGCATTGGCGAAGGCGCATGGTATAAAAATTCCTGGAGAATGGAAGAAAGTCAAAATTACAGATAAAGAGACAAAAAAAATTCAAGCGCTTATAAATCAACTTGGCGCAAAAGCCTTTAAAGATCGCCGTGAAGCATATGAAGCGCTTAAAGCAATGGGCGGCAAAGCGGGAGGGTTGCTGGAAAAGGCGGTAAAAAATCCCGATCCAGAAATAGCGGCCCAGGCAAAGAAGCTTCTTTCGGAATTATAGATGTAGTTAGTTGGTTCTGGAAAACCCTGTTTGCAGCAGTTTACTTCTGAGAATTATAAATCTGTTTGATTTCCTTTTCAGATAATGCGCGGTTGAAAATCATAATTTCATCGATTTTGCCGTTGAAATAATAATTGCCTTCAGGGGAGGGACCACTTCCTGCCTCGCCGCCGATGATCAAGGCGTTCTTGTCTCTGTACACGATGCTGCAGTTCAATCCGGCGTCGTCCGTGGCAACCAGTTTCCCGTCAATGTAGAAGTGAAGTAAATGGCCGTTTGATGTCCCCGTTAAGTGATGCCAGCCTCGCGAAAGAGTGGTGCGATCCGTTTTGGTTTTGCCGTATGCGCCATTCCGGTATGCGATGGCGCCTATGCCGTTACTCCCGTATTCGCTGCCGTTCATTCCGATCTGCCATCCGCCAGCATGGGTTTTGCTGAGAATTCTGGCCACTTTTGTGTAACTGGCCCAATCGTCCCGAAAAGCCCAAGCAGCAAAACTTATTTCACGAGTAGGAGCAAGTGATTCTGTGTATTTGACGCCGATCCAGTCATTCTCTCCATCAAATTCATAAGCCCCGCCTTTCTTGCCTTTTACCGTCCATTTCGCGCCATGCACTTTGCCATGGTTCTTTTTGTCGCTCCGGTCCGTTACCTTATCTTCTGACCAATTGTTGAATGAATAATAAAGAACCAATCCTTTTTGCAAGATGGCCAAGTTGTCACTGTTATAAACTTCAAATGAAACGATATGCTTTAATGCAATCGAATATCTGCCGAATAATGTTTCCAGCTCAATCGCGTCAGTACCTATCTCGCCTTTCAGCTGGTCGCCATTAGCAAAGCTTATGCTGACTGTCTCGCCATTCTCCGGAAAGTCAATGGATTCTATAATGTCCAGCTTCAGATCCACTGATCCATAGTCGGTCTTGAGCGGTATTATCGATATTAAGGGAACGCCTATGACTCGGGAACCGTCTGTAAGTTCAAGTGCCAGCTTGAGCTGCGCTTTGGATGCTTTGGTTTCAGAAGGTGAAGTAATGGCTGTATTTGTCTGGATGATTTCCGGATCAGGCTCGCCAATAAAGGGGACTTCTATTTCGGCAAAGGATACGGAAACAAGGAAAAGCAGAATAAGGAACTGATGTATTAATCTGTAAAACATTATGATGTTATCCTGAGTTTTTTTTAATCACCGCGGTTTTTGCGAGTTGTATATCTGTTTGATCTCCTGATCGGGCAACGCGCGATTATAGATTCTTACTTCGTCAAGTTCCGCAGACAATCGTGTTGATGTACATGTTCTTCCTGAGTACCACCACCAGTGTCTGCCTAATGCTGAATTAGTTGAGGAAAGCTCGGGTTTTACCCCTTGCTTCTCTCCTTTAAGGGTCCCGTCCTTGTAGGCTTTCATTATGCCATTTTTATATGTCATGCAATAAAACACGTAACGATTCAAATCTTTATCTTCCCACGGAACAGAGAGGCAGTTCTCTGGGGAGCCGATTCTAAAGGAAACATCTTTAGATGATGAAGGTCTTTGCAGTATTGAAATTACTTTGCCTGTATTTCCAAATTCGCCAAAAGATATCAATGATTCGCCATCCCCGAAAGAATGCGCATTAGCCCAGAGGCTGATAGAAAATGATTTCATGGAAGGTAGGTCAATATAAGGAATCAGAACATGATCTCCGGCAGAGCTGAACGTGGCCAACCTGCCTTTCAGCTTTAAAGACTTATCGACTAAGCCTTTGATGTATTCAGGATTATTCTGCAGTGAACCGTGGTTGTTGTGTCCGCTCTTGTCAATCACCTTTCCGCCTTTATCCTTGTCAAAAGTATAATAGAGAATCATGCCTCTGCCCGCTTGATGCGTCATGTCGTATATATTTACGGAGGTTATATGTTCGACTTCAACAGCGCATTTGCTGAACAGGGTTTCAAGCTCAATCTCATTCAGCCCGATTGTTCCCTCAAGTTGATCATCATTCTGAAAATGAATTTTTACTGTTTTATGATCATCCGCAAATTCAATTGAACTTACCAGTTTCAATGCCACATCCATCTCTGCGTATGGTGTTATTATAGGAACAGTTTTGATTAAAGGTGCGCCCATGACTCGGGAACCATCTGTAAGTTCAAGCGCCAGCTTGAGTTGTGCTTTGGATGGTTTGGTTTCAGGGGACGAAATAGTTGAGGCTGTATTGGTCTGGATGTTTTCCGGATCAGGCTCGCCAATAAAAGGGACTTCTATCTCGGCAAAGGATACGGAAACAAGGAGAAACAGAATAAGGAACTGATATATTAATCTGTAAAACATTATGATGTTATCCTGATTCTCAAGAGTTTACCTTAGAATTTAACCACAAAAAGCACAAAATACACAAAAGAAATTTCAGATGGGGTTTAAAAGATCAACTGTACTCTGACGAACAGGCAAGAGATCTTTAAAGGCTTACATCGTCATAAACTGCTCATAAAGAAAGCTTTTGTAGGATTCGGTGATCATTGCTAGACTCTGCCCATAATGAAGCATTATACCTCTGTTTTTATGCTGATTATAACTGTTGTTTTTTCTTCAATCAGCAATGCGGCAGATCCCGAAGAAATTCAGCGCGCTATAACCGAATTGGGCGATCAGGAATTTCAGGTCCGTGAAAAGGCTTCGGTTTTTTTATGGCATGCCGGCGATGCTGCCTTGCCGGTCCTTAAAAAGGCAGCCAAAAGCTCTGATCCTGAAACCGCTATTCGCGCCGGAGAAATTCTTGAAAAAATTGAAGAGGGAATTCTTCCCGGCATGCCCGAAAATATATCATCGTTGATCCTGCAATATCGAAAAGGCAGTCAGAATACAAAACTTGCAGTAATACAGAATCTGTTGAACGACAAAGAACATGGTCCGCAGGCTGTGATAAGACTTCTCTCGAATAATCATAATGAAAATGATCTCAATATGATGTTCCGCAGGCATTCGAAGCTTCTGCTGGATTTGGCTGTAACCATGATCGCAAAAGATCAATTCGATGATGCCGAAACATTACTGCGTACAGGGGCAGAGGCGGATATTGATAAAATGCAGCGATCATTTGCCGTGTTTTTACTGATAAATGAAGACATTGATGAGGAAATAAAAAAAAGAAGCGAAGAATATAATGGTAACCCTGTTAAAGCCCGAATTCTTGTTCGTCTTTATAGGGCTAGAGGCCAGAACAAGGAAGCCTTAATTAAAGCTCAAGATACACAAAGCGGCAATCTGATCAAATTCCTGCTTAGTACACTTGGCGAGTGGAAGAAGTTAGAAGAAATACACAACAAGAATATTCGTCCCGATAATATTGAATGGCTCGGCTACCAGGCATTTTATCAGCGGCTTGCAGGAAACACCAATGAGTTTCAAGCAACAATTGCAAAAATACAGGAATTTGGAAAAAACAATTCAGGGGAATCATGGTATGCTGCTGAAGCACTGCTGCTCAATGATTTGCCGGACAAGGCAATAGATTTGCTTGTTTAAACAGGGAAATATGTTTCTGCCGCCAATCTTCTTTATGCGCAATGGCGATTCGATGAAATACTGGTCCTGGTAAAAAAGGCAGAGAAAGAATCATATGATGAACTGGGAGCGCTGAATAGAATCGTAAACAAGTTTTCAGCAGAAAGTGCTGCTGAATCAAAGGAAAATCAACCAGAAACAAGCGTATCGTCTAACACGGAGGCAGGCAGGGAAGAATTATTAGAAATCTGGTTTCGCGATCCGGATTTGGTCAATAAGCGGGAATGGCTTGAAGCGGCAGATTATTACAAGCAGGAATCCGGCAGGAATCCCGAGTTGTCTCTGCCTGTGTATCTGCATGGTCTGACGTTACTGCGGGCCGGTCGGGAGAAAGAAGGGGAAAAGCTGATGCATAAAGCAGTACTTCTGCCCCTTGCCGATGCGAGCAGGCGGTATAGTTTTCTGGAAGCACTGCAAAAACATCGGTTGTATGAAGACGCATCACAACAGAAGATGCTGATTATTCGTTCGGTTTATTTCGGTTTATGGCAAATGGGTCAGATGTTTGAAAAATTTGCCGCGCCAAATGCCGCGAAACAAAAGAAATATTCGGAGGCCGTGCGTTATCTTGAATTATGTCGCATGCGATGTCTGAACAAAAGCACGGTCATTATGGGAATACATCATTACCTCAGACAGTCATGGAAGATTGCTCAGTTTCGCGCGCTGGCTTTTCTTCAGGAGAAAGACACTGACAAGGCGTATGAACAGATCCGCAAATGTTTTGCGATTTTGCCCGGCAAACCGCTTATAATTTTTGATGAAATAAAATCGTATGATGATAAAGAGCTTTTCACAAAAGTTTTTGAAGAATCGTATGAGTATCTTCAGGATTTGTGCGGTAAATATCCGCACCTTTCAGGTTCGCATAATGCTCTGGGCTGGCTGACGGCTGTCACCCGAGAACGACTTGCAGAGGGATTAAAACACGCTCAGCGTGCGGTAGAGTTAGAACCTCAAAAAACCATATGCCTTGACACGCTTGCTGAAATCCATTTTCAGCTCAACAATAAAGAACAAGCCATTGAAGTAATGAAAAAATGCATAAAACTTGCTCCCGAAGATTTTCATTTCGTGGAACAGTTAAAACGTTTTCGGGCAGGTGATCCGTTAACAAGGCACGAGAGACTATGAACCCGCATATTGCATGAACAAAACGAAAAGGGTTTTATAAGGAATTAACAAAATAGCAGTTATGAATATTTCTCGTATAAAATTAAAGGCTACACTTTGTGATCTTAATGTTTTCGGATATTTTTCGTTTTGTTTACCTAAAAGGCCCCGAACCAGAACAAGTACGATTCTGGGCAGGCCAGCCCATATCACCCAATCGCCTTCGTTCTCAAGGTATTCGCAGTATGTTATACAGCTTCACCCTTGACGCCTCGGCGCTTTGGCAATATGAACTGGTGCAATAAGCGGGTAAAGTTCTTTTGAGAAAAAACGGTCCTGAGAATTGTTGTTGTGTAACGCTGGTGGATATACAAACATTAAGTTATTGTAATCCTGAAAAAGGCCATTTATTCGAAGAAAAGAGCATTGAGAATCGTTGTTACAATAGTGTTACACTGAATAACAAGCCTTTGATGTATATTATAAGCGAAAACAAACTAAAGGAGAATACAATATGCCGAAGAACTTAGATGAGAAGAAAAAAGAACAAATTCCCGTTTCTGCTGTTAATTCGGAAGAACCCAAGGAAGAAGATGTTGCTGCAATAGACGAATTGCGCGCAATATACGGCAGCATCAAGACCGAACTGGCAAAGGTCATTATAGGCCAGGATGATGTGATTGAGAAACTTCTTATATGTATTTTCGCGCGTGGTCACGCGCTTCTAATGGGTGTGCCGGGCCTGGCAAAAACGCTATTGATCCAGACATTGAGTGATCTCATGGAGTTGTCATTCAATCGCATTCAGTTTACGCCGGATCTAATGCCGTCGGATATTACCGGTACGGATATACTGCAGGAAACCGAACAGGCTGGTCGACGTGCGTTTGAATTTGTTAAAGGTCCTATATTTGCCAATATTGTGCTTGCGGATGAAATCAATCGCACCCCGCCCAAAACGCAGGCTGCTTTGCTCCAGGCCATGCAGGAAAACCAAGTGACCGCCGGGTCACACAGGTTTGATCTTGATCAGCCGTTCTTTGTGCTTGCCACCCAGAATCCCATTGAGCAGGAAGGCACGTATCCTTTACCTGAAGCCCAGCTTGACCGGTTCATGTTCCTTATACATGTTGAATATCCAAACGAGGCGGAGGAAGGCAGGATTTCAAGAGAAACAACGGCTGGAACCAGGCCAGTGTTAAAAAAGGTTATTGATGGGAAACAGGTTATGGATTTTCAAAATATAGTACGGAGAGTTCCTGTGCCAGACCATGTCCATGACTATATTGTATCTCTGGTTCGCAAATCCAGGCCATCTCTGCCGGACGCCCCGGATTGGATTAAGAACTGGGTTATGTGGGGCGCCGGTCCGCGCGCTGTGCAGTATCTGGTTCTAGGCGCCAGGGCGCGCGCTGTGCTTAACGGCAATTATCTTGCGCAGATTGAAGATGTGAATGCCGTTGCCGGGCCGGTTCTGGCGCACCGCATTCTTACAAACTTTCACGCGGAATCAGAAGGAATATCAAGTCTGGAGATTATTCAGCGTCTGATCAAGGAAATGAAGGAGGACTAGGAACTTGGCCAATCTTGCCAATAGAGATTTCCTTGATTCCGCGGTGCTTGCCCGTCTTTCAAGATTATGTGTATCTGCTCGCATCCCGATGCTGGGAAGCGTCACAGGTATACATAAAAGCGCTACCCGCGGTTCAAGTGTAGAATTTGCCGAATACCGCAAATACGTGCCGGGCGATGATATAAAACATGTTGACTGGCGGGTTTACGCCAGGTCGGACCGGTTTTATATGAAGGAGTTCGAGGCGGACACTAACCTGCGGTGCTACATTGTCATTGATACGAGTGCCTCAATGTCTTTCGCGGGGGCACACGAAAGTAAATTCAATTACGCGCGCAAGCTGGCCGCAACCCTCGCGTATCTTCTGGTCCACCAGGGCGATGCAGTTGGTCTTCTCTGTTTTTCCGATAAAACCGTACATGATATTCCGCCAAGGCACACACCATCTCACCTTAAGAATATCTTTGATACTCTTGCCGAAACCAAGCCTGACGGCAAAACAGAAATTGTCCGTACAATTCATGATCTGGCCGAGAAAATCAGTCAGCGCGCTCTTGTGATAGTTTTTTCCGACTTCTTTACTGAGGTTAAACCTTTGCTGGATTGTTTTCAACATATGCGTTTCCGTAAACATGATCTGGCAGTATTCCATATGCTCGACAGACAGGAAATGAATTTTGATTTTGATCGTCCTATCCGTTTTGTCGATATGGAAAGTCCTTTCAATATGATAACTGATCCGCAGATAATTCAGGCAGGATACCAGCGCGAACTGCACCATCATATGAAAAATATGAAACGCGGCTGCTCGGAATTCAACGTCGATTATCAGCGCGTATTTACCGATACAGATTACGAAAAGATTCTTGCTTCTTTCCTTTTGCAGAGAATGAAGAAGAAACCCGGTGGAGGTAAAGTATGACATTTCTTCAGCCGGCTTTGCTTTGGGGTTTGCCAGCGGTTCTTTTACCGGTGCTCATTCATTTGCTTAATCGGCTGAGATACCGGTCTGTTAAATGGGCGGCAATGATATTTCTGATCTCAGCGACCCGCAGTTCCATCAAGCGCGCCCAACTTCGTCATTACCTGATTCTTCTTTTCCGTACACTTGCAGTTCTTTTGCTTATTCTGGCGTTAAGCCGTCCGCTTATCGGGGGCTGGCTCGGCATGACATTGGCGGGCGCGCCGGATACAGTAATTATTCTTCTGGACCGTTCAGCAAGCATGGAGGCAACAAACCCGCAATGGCAGGTTAGTAAACGCGCTTATGCGCTTTCGCTCTTTGCGCAGTCGGCAAAGAAAACAGGTATGTCAAGCCGGTTTGTGCTGATTGAAAACGCTTTACTTACACCCCAGGAAATTGCCGGACCACACGCTCTGGAAGGACTCTCTCTCACATCCGCCACAGATACTGCCGCGGATATGCCGGCTATGTTCCGCACGGCGTTGGATTATATCATCAGAAACCGCACCGGCCGAACGGAAATCTGGATTGCATCAGATCTGCAGAAAAGTAACTGGCGTCCTGAAAGCCCTGAATGGGAAAACCTGAGCGCTCAGATATCTGCATTGCCGCAGGATATTGGAATACGCCTTCTTGCATTGCATGGAAACTATAACCGGAATTTCTCTGTTGCATTTAATGACTTAAAGCGTTTGAATGTTTCCGGTCACGACCAACTCAATCTTGCCTTGGATATTAATTGTATAGCGCCTCTACCTGAATTGTTCCCGGCGGTTTTTTCTATTAACGGGTCTCGCTCGCAGGTAGATCTTTCCATTACAAGTCAAAGTCTCCGCTACAATAAGAAATTTAATATCAATGCCGAAAAAGCTAGAAGAGGATGGGGTAAAGTCGAAATTCCTGCTGATGAGAATCCTGTCGATAATGTCTGTTACTTTGTTTACGGAGACGATGTACCGCTTCATTCCGTGGTTGTTTCGCACAGTGTTCAGGTTGGTCGATGTTTGAAACTGGCATTGGCGCCTTTGCCCGGCATACTTAATCGTTCCTGCAAAATCGTTTCATCTGACAACATGGGTGAAGTTGATTGGCAAAACCTCGCACTGCTGGTGTGGCAGGGGCCTGACCCGGATGAAAAGACTTCAAAAGTAATACGGACATTTGCGGAAGGCGGCGGGACTGTCATATGCTTTCCGCCCGATAAATCCTTTGATGCTGGATTAAACAATAATGATGAGTTCTTTGGTGTGAAATGGGAGGAGATCGAAACAGCCCATACGAAAAAACCTTTTAGAATATCGATGTGGGAGGAGAATCATGGACCTCTGGCCAAAACACAGAATGGATTAAATCTTCCAGTCGCAAAGCTTTTCTTTTTACAGCGGCGCAATATAATGACCGATCCCAATCCGGGCATGAATTCTGAACCTGCGAATCAAGTGTGGCAGGAACTGGCGGTTTTCAGTGACAACAAACCATTTCTTCTAAAGCAGAATATTGGTAAAGGACATCTTTTTATTTGCGCTTCTCTTCCGCGAAAAGACTGGTCAAATCTTGAAACAGGCAGTGTGCTTGTCCCGATGATCCAGCGAATATTCCAATCGGGTGGCATGCGATTAATGAAAGCAAAATCTGCAGTTTGCGGAGAATGGCAGCCTCCGGAAGAACAAAAAATCTGGACTTCTGTAGATTCGGGTGACCATAAAGATTTCAGGTGGCAAGCGGGTGTTTATCAGAGCGGCACTGAAAGAATCGTTCTTAACCGGCCGGCAATAGAAGATGTGCCGGACATAATTGATAAAGATAGAGCTGTTAGACTTATGGGTGAAATCCCTGTTCAGGTCGTAGAAAAGATTTCACAGGAAGACCCGGGAAAACTGCAAAGTGAAATATGGTCCGTTTTTATCTATTTCGCGCTGGCCTTTATGATGGCGGAGTCGGGTCTGTTGTTAAGTGAGAAAATCCGGCGGGGAAAAACACCATGAATAATTCGTCATTCTGGAGTTTTGCAATATCGTTCTGGGCGATACTGGGTGCAGTTTGTTTTCTTATAGTTTCGCTGTGGCTCTTTATTCTGAGCGTCAGAAGCAACAAGCGTTCCCTTGTTATTGAAATCTTGAGACTGGTGATTGTTTTCTTGCTGATTTTCACTTTATTCAGGCCTGAATTTGTACGCTGTTCAAGCAAAACAGAAGAACCGCTTGTGGCTGTTCTTTGCGATGCTTCCGAAAGCATGACTACCAGAGATATAGCGTCGAATGAATCGGAGGCATTGAGTCGTGCTCAATGGCTGGCCAGCAGACGTGAAGCCGGGTTCTGGGCTCCGCTTGAACAGAAGTATAAAGTTGTAATAGACGACTTTGCTGTTCTCGATACGAATGCGCCGTCATTCGATCAGGGTACGGATATTAATCTGGCGCTGGAAAATGTCATGAAAACATATGACAATCTAAGGGCGATACTTCTGCTTTCCGATGGCGACTGGAATCAGGGTAAATCACCGGTTTTTTCGGCTACGAAACTGCGTGTTCGCAATACTCCCGTCTTCAGTGTGTCTGTCGGCAGTGATAAATTTTTGCCTGACCTGGAATTGCAAAGCGTTGCCGCGCCGGCTTATGGTTTGATGGACGAACATATTTCTCTTCCATTCACTATACAGAGCAGGCTTCCGCATGATGTTAAGACAACCGTGCTGCTGGACGGTCCGGATGGGATGAAAACCAGCAAGAATATTCTTATTCCCGCCATGGCGCAGTTTCAGGATTCCATTATTTTAATTCCCAGACTTGAAGGCAATCTTGAGTTTACTCTTAAGCTTCCAGTGGAAAAAGATGAGGTTTTTCACGATAACAATACAAAAACTTTCAATATTTCGCTTCGCCGCGAAATACTGAAAGTGCTTGTGGTCGAGTCAACGCCCAGATGGGAGTACCGTTTCCTGCGGAACGCACTTTCACGCGATCCTGGTGTTGTGGTTCGTTGTCTTCTTTTGCATCCCGGGATGAGTCCAGGCACCGGCAATGATTACATATCTTCATTTCCTGACAGCAAAGAAGAATTGTCACAATACGACGTTGTGTTTCTCGGTGATATAGGCCTTGAATCTGGTAAATTTACTGAGGAAAACGCAGAAATGATAAAGGGTTTGGTTGAGAAGCAAGGCAGTGGACTGGTGTTTCTTCCCGGAATCAGCGGCCAACAGAAAACATTCCTGACAGGTGTGCTTGAAGAGCTTATACCCGTAGAGCTTGATAAAGCATCGGCCGGGTTCGGTTTCAGTATGGAATCACGGCTTATGCTGACAGCCACAGGTAAAGACCATCTGCTTACTATGCTGGCTTCAAATCCCGCGCAGAACTATGCGGTATGGAAACGCCTGCCGGGTTTTTTCTGGCACGCGCCTGTAACGCGATCCAAGCCGGGCTGTCAGGTCTTGGCAGTGCACGCCACTGCGCGTAATCAGCACGGAAGAATTCCCCTGCTGGTTACCCGCAATTACGGCAGCGGTAAAGTGCTGTTTATGGGTACTGACAGCGCATGGCGCTGGAGACGCGGGGTGGAAGACAAATATCATTACCGGTTCTGGGGACAGGTTGTTCGCTGGATGGCGCATCAGCGGCATCTTGCGCATGAAGATGGGATTCGCTTTTTCTTCAGTCCTGAATCACCGGGCAAAGGAGAAAAAGTTTTTCTGCATGCAACAGTTTACGATAAATCCGGCTTTCCTTTAAAATCCGGTGCTGTTCATGCCTCAATTACTGCCGAAAGCGGTCATGCGGAAGCACTCGAGTTAATTCCTGAAGATGGGGATTGGGGCGTATTCACCGGTTCATTTGTGCCGCATGAGGGCGGTAATTATGATATTGTGGTCAAATGCGATAAAGCTGAACGCAGGGTCAAAACAAAGATCATGGTCAGCAGACCCAGGAAAGAAAAAATAGGTCGGCCGGCAAGAATCAGTGTGCTCCGCGAAATTGCTGCAATCACCGGCGGCAAGTGCGGCGGCATCGAAAATCTGGAGGAAATTATTCAGAATATAAATCTTCTGCCTGAACCCAAACCGCTTGAAGAACGAATGCGGTTATGGTGTCATCCATTGTGGGCCGGGCTTATTGTTTTTCTTTTGGCGATTTACTGGGCAGGAAGAAAACTGATTGGAATGATATAATGTTTGAACAGAATAAATCCGATATAAAGCTTCCTGAATCATTGGTTCAGCAGCTGCGCGCGTTTGAAAAACGCCTCTGTATAGTTGAGACATGCGTTACCGTGTTCGGGGGTTTGTGCGGTATTCTGCTGACGTACGGCCTGTTGTTTGTCTCAGACCGGATATGGGACACTCCAGTGTGGCTGAGAATACCGCTGACAATATTGGGTGCAATTTCTTTTGCCTTGTTTGCCTTGTTATGGCTGCGTCACTGGTGGTGGGGTCGCAGGGATACAAAGAAACTGGCTCAGCTTATTCAAAAACAATATAACCGACTGGGCGATCGTCTGCTTGGAGTTGTGGAATTGGCAAACGGAACAGCTGTGTCGGAAAACATATCGCCTGCACTCTGCCGGGCGGCAATTCGTCAGGTGGCCAGGGAAACGGAAAAATATGATTTTAAAAAAGCCGTTGAAGCACGCAGGCCGCGGATTTATTCCATTTCATTCGTAGTTGCTGTAGTAATTATATTCACACTGATTCTTTTATTCCCTGAAGCTGGACGAAACACCCTGATCCGCTGGATCAGGCCGTTTTCTACCATTGAACGCTACACTTTTGTAAGCATAGAAAACATGCCTGATGAACAGATCGTTCCACATGGCGAAGACTTTGAAATATGCTGTCAACTTACAAAGTGGTCGCGCTGGCGTCCGGAAAATGCGTCTTGCAGGATGGAGAATCAGCCCGGCATTACCGCCAGGATTGTCTCGGGCAAGGCCGTCTTCCGTATCCCAGGCCAAACTGCTCCCGGAATTCTTGCTATACGTATTGGGGATGCAACAAAAAACATGCTGGTCAAACCTGTATTTCGTCCCGAACTCATTCAGATGAACGCTCAAATCACACTGCCCAGCTACCTGCAGCGGCCCGCGCAGATAATGCCTGTAAAAAACGGCAGAGCAGAATTTCTTGAAGGCAGTAAAGTTTTGCTTGTCGGCACAATAAGCAGGGCTTTAGAAAGCGCCGTTATGAAACAAGATTCAGACAAGGTTCTTAATGTCGCATCAAACAGGTTTCTTTCTGCTGAATTATACGCTGACACATTGAAGACATGCTCTTTCTCATGGACAGATTATTTCGGACTTACCTGTGCTCAACCGCATGTTTTGAACACTGTTATCGTGCAGGATGAACCGCCCATGCTGGAATGCAGAGGCATTGGGCGCTCTATTGCAATGCTTGAAGACGAAGTTGTAGAACTCGAAATAAACACGGAAGATGATTACGGCATACGTGAGATGTGGATTAACTGGCACAGTGACAGCAATAAAGAGCGTGGTTTGGCTGAGGTAAACGGCACGCATGTTATAAAAAAGGGCACACCCTATACCACTCATCTTACCGGCTCATTTTCGTTTTCCCCTATAACGGCACATGTTCCTGAAGAAACAATGGTTACTCTTTACAGTTATGCTACCGATTATTTTCCAGGCAGAAAACCGGCCATGTCTCTCGCGTACCGCATTTATGTCTTGAGTCGGGCACAGCATGCCAAACTGATTCAGCAGCAGATGGAAGCACTCCAGGCGGAACTTGAAGACATAACCAGACGGGAAGAAAATTTACTTGAGGATAATAAAGGTCTTAACGATCTTTCTCCTGAAGAGCTTGCCGACAAAAAGACTACGGAGACGTTGAAAGATAGCGAACGCTCAGAACAAAGTAACATGGAACATTTGAAGCAGCTTGCCAAAAACGGCGAAGACCTGCTCAAAGAAGCTTTGCGTAATAAAGATATTCCAGAAGGAACCATGCGTAACTGGGCAGAACTTTTCGATTCCATGAAATCCCTTGCTTCAGAAGAAATGAAGCAATCGTCGCAATCACTTAAGCAGGCAGGAAAAGATCAGGCGCAGAGATCTGAAAAACTCAAAGAAGCTATAGGGCTTGAGCGGGAGATTTTGGAAAAACTGCGCCAAATGGAACAAGGCATGAATTCTTCCATTGAGGATATGCTGGCCCTGAATTTCATAAATCGTCTGCTTCTTGCCGCATCCAGCGAACAGAAAATTGAAACTTTCATGAAAGAATCACTGCCTGAAATGGTTGGAATAAATCCGGATGATCTTCCTGCAGGCAAAAAAGAAGAACTGGACATGAGTGCATCGCGCCAGAAGAACGCACAAAATAAAGTCAATTCCATACAGGATGACCTGGCGGGTTTTTATAACAGAACAAGAAAGCAGATTTACAATACTATATATGAAGAAATGCTGAAAATGGAAGTTGTTGATCGTTTAGGCGCGTTAGTTGGTCTTATTGAGAAGAATATAGGTGTTAAGGCAATTGAAGAAGCTGGATTATGGAAAGATCAACTAACTGAATGGGCTAAAATGCTGAAAGACGAGGCAGAGTCTAATTCCGATGGGTCATGTAACGGTAGTCCTGAAGAAATTGAAATCGAGATACTAATAGCACTTTTACGCGCACGGCAAAGAGAGGAAAGTTTGCGGGAACAAACCCGGTTACTCGAAAAAACAAAAGATACGAACAGAAAATATGACTCAGATGCCCGCAAGCTTTCTGTCATCCAGTCTGAACTTGCGCAGGACATACGTCCGCTGGAAAGGAAAACGCGCAATAAAAAGCTCAGGCTCTTCATAGAAAAGATTGGCGGTGAAATGATGAATGCCAGGATTTTTCTGCAAAGACCGCAGACAGATTCTGAAACTATTGCCATAGAAACGGAAATTATTGAATTGCTGTCTGGCAGTATCAATTCCTGCAGTGGTCAAGGCAACGGCATGATGATGCAGATGCTCATGGCTGCAATGGGAATGCAGCAGGGCATGGGCTCTGGAGCAGGCGCGGGTGGGGGCAGTAACGCCGGCGGAACCACGGATAAACCTAATATTAACAGCACAGGAAGTGAGAATGGTGCTCCGCCGGATGGCCGTGGTGTTGAAAAAAGCGGAGGGTTAGACCTTACGAAACTGCCCGAAGAATTCAGGGAAATACTTGAAGCATATTTTAACGCATTGGAAGAAAACCCATGATCCTATATCCGGTATTTAAGATTCAGAAAGCAGGATGAAAATATACTTTATGCGCAACTTCAAAATAAGTGCGGTTATCTTTTTATCAGTAACAGTTTTCTTTCTTAACGAAACTGTCGGGCAGGATATCTTTACTTATCATGGTGATGCCGTGCCGGCAAATATCGAAACCATGTATCTGAAAGGATTAAACTGGCTGGTGAATAAGCAAAATGCTCAGGGATATTGGGAAGGACAATATGGGGCTGATCCCGGAGTAGTCGGCCTTGCGGTTCTGGCAATGCTGGCACATGGTGAGGATCCCAATTTTGGCCCTTACGCGCAGGCAATAAAAAAAGGACTTAATCACATATTGAAACAGGCTAACAGCCAGAACGGATACATTGGATCATCAATGTATAATCACGGTTTTGCGACTTTGGCCCTGGCTGAAGCATATGGAAGTGTAAACGACCCTCGACTCGGGCCGGCATTGAAAAAAGCAGTGGATCTTATTCTGACGTCACAGGCAAATAATAGCAGGGGCGCCTGGCGTTATTCACCTGAAAGCACTGATGCCGATGCAACCGTCAGCGGGGCTCAGATGGTAGCGCTTTTCGCGGCACGCAATGCGGGGATCGGGATACCGGAAAAGGCGATAAAAAAGGGTCTTTTGTTTTTCCGTCAAAGCCAATCAGGTGACGGAGGCTTCGGATATACCGGTCCAACCGGGGCAACTCCGCCATGCTCTGCTATTGGTGCACTTGTTTTTACGCTGGCAAAACAGAAAAATTTATCAGAACATAAATCGGCAATCCGTTATTTGAAGCAGCTCAATTTTAATAATTCCGGTAGTCATCCGTACTATTATAAGTATTATGCGGCACAGGCTTTTTTCCATGCTGATTCAAAAGAATGGAAAGAATGGAATGATAATAACGTGAAACAATTGATAAACACGCAGAATCCTGACGGCAGTTGGACCTCAAGTCGTGGTTCGGCATTTTCAACGTCAGCGGCATTGCTGTCGTTAGCGTTGAATTATCGCTTTTTGCCGATTTATGAAAGGTAAGTAGAAATTGGAAATTAGAAATTTGGAGGAGAAGATCTGCCCGCCCGTCCGGCTTCGCCGGACTAGATGAAACAGATAGATACGGATAAGAAAAGAGCCGGCAGGAAATTTTGGTAATGGAAAATGAAAAAGGAGATTATTATGAAAAGAGTTAGACTCACAACTGTTGTTATCTGTCTCTCTGCAGTTGTAATCGCGGCCAACACCGCTAACGCGGAAATAGAAGTGTTTAATGGTCCTGTAATGGCGCCTGTATCCGCAATCTCAGTGCCGGCGCCGGATGGTGGTGGTGATCATGATGATCATAATGTCGATCATGATACTCAGGATATCATTGAATTCATGAACAAGGATAAGCTTCATGGCGCACTGATTTCAGTTGATCCGGAAGACTACGGGCTGAAATGGAAGCATAATAATGTAAACAACCTTATAGATTTTTCTCTGCCATGTATTTCTAAATTAACACTTGCAAAAAGAAAAGGCAGCAAGACTCGGCTTGCCGGCTCTGTTATACGTCTGACCAACGGTGATATGTTTAATGGAAAGATTATATCGCTTGACGATAGCAAGCTTGTGTTAGATACATGGTATTCCGGCAAAATAGAGATTAAGCGTGTAATGCTTAAATCCATGAGGCCAAATGTAAAATCTTCATCCGTTATTTACGAAGGGCCTTCAGATATTAAGAATTGGACTTTTCGTACGTATAATAATCAGCCTTCATGGCGATTTAAGAACGGGGTTTTATACTCCCAGCAATCATATCCCATAGGTAGAAATGTTAATAACATGCCGGACGTGGCCAATATCGAGTTTGAAGTCGCATGGCGGAGCTATCCTCAATTCTATTTCGGGTTTTATACGGATAACCTTACCAGCTATTCGGGTAACAATTATTCACTTCGTGTGAGTAGCTCTTCAGTATATTTGTACCGATATTCCAGGAACGGCGGTTCACGTAGTATAGCCAACATGAATATTCAGGAATTCAGCAATAATACGCGCAAGAAATCAAAATTCAATATCCTTGTGGACAAGAAGAAAAAAAGTTTCACGATTCTGATTGATGGCCAGATGGTTAAACAATGTGTTGATTCAAATCCTTTTGCCGGTCTGGGCAATGGTATTATGATCCAGCCTCAGAGCCAGGGCGATTTAAAGGTCAGCAATATAAAGATCACCGAATGGGACGGTGAAATTCCCAAAATGTCGCAAGAGGGTTCAGAAGTGGATGAAGATCTTGTGCTTTTCGCCAATAATGACAAGGTGTCAGGACATTTAATATCAATTTCAGATGGCGAAGCAAAACTGAAAACTTCTTATGCCACAATGACTGTACCGATTGAAAGAATGGAAAAAATTAAAATGTCGGCTAAAAACGCTGAACGTGCTCGCCGTAATAAGAACGATATTCGGGCATATTTCAGTGAAGACGGATCTATTACCATGCAGCTAATTAAGCTGGACAAAAATAATATCATTGGCCGTAGTGAGAATTTTGGCGATATAACCGTGCCGCTGCACGCCTTTAACGAATTGAAATTAAACATATACACGGAAAAAGAATCCGGCGGCGATGACGGCCTCTGGTAATAGGCTTACAATGCTTGAAGTTGTTCAAGGCGACATTACAACCACAGAAATCGCTATCGGTATCGAAATCGGTATCGAAATCGAGAGGGAAAAGAAATGAGCCTGGGGCACGAGAAACTTGATGTTTATCGCCTTGCTATAAGCTACGTGGCATGGGTCTACGCAAAGGCAAATAATTTGACGGGGATTCATCGCTCGGCCCGCGACCAGTGGCTTCGAGCCAGCCAGTCGATTCCCCTGAACATTGCCGAGGGTAATGGGAAGTCGACGGAAGCGGATAGAAGACGATTTTTCGAAATAGCGCGCGGATCGGCGCTAGAGTGCGCCGCGATTCAGGATGTTCTGGTTGTTGGAGAAGCACTCGACAAAAACGAAAGCAATGAACGAAAAACAGAGTTGGACCGTATGGCAGCCATGTTGAGCCGACTGGGCGGCAGGGGTTATTGTGTAAAGGAAGATGGAGTCGAGTACGATTCTGCGGAAGTCGATAGCGATACCGATAGCGATTTCGATTTGGAAGATCCCTCATGATTGAAGTCATTCAGGGCGATATTACAAAATGTGAAGTCGGTGCGATAGTTAACGCGGCGAATTGTTTGCTTTTAGGGGGCGGCGGGGTAGACGGCTGTATTCACCGGGCGGCAGGGCCCAAGCTTCTTGCCGAGTGCGCCAAGCTAATGGGATGTAAGACCGGGAACGCGAAGATTACGAAAGGCTACAACCTTCCAGCTAAGTATGTGATTCATACGGTTGGGCCTGTCTGGCACGGCGGGAACAAAGGTGAGCCGGAGCTGCTTGCAAGTTGCTATCGGAGAAGCCTGGAAGTGGCAGTGGAGAATGGTGTTAAGACAATAGCATTTCCTTCTATCAGTACGGGTGTCTATCGATATCCCAAAGATCAAGCCTGTCGGATAGCGCTCAAGACAACGGTAGAATTACTGGAAACGAATCACTCGATAGATAAAGTGATCTTTGTTTGTTTCAGTAAGCAGGATTTTGAGGGATATCAGAATGCTTTGACTAAAATACATATATGAGAATCAGCGCCGGCGCTTTCTCTGCTGTTTGTTTCTTTTCTTGTCTGGTGTTCCCAAAAGTGTTTTTTTCTGCAGTTCTCTGCCTCGTTCAGTTTTTTCTGCAAAGCATGGTTTTCCGGTGAAAGGGTCTTGTTCGGTCCAGTACATCAGTGTTGAGTATGTTGACGGGGATGGTGTGAATATCTGGACCTGTTCCGGGCGGATCTGGAGTTCATTCATGGCAAAAGACTTTAATTTTGCCATATCACTTTGAGCGCATCCGGGATGGGCTGCTATCATGTAATATGTAAGAAATTGTTTCTTGCCGGCTTTAGCGGTTAATTTGTAAAACAGGTCTTTGAATTTTAAAAGAACCTTGCTGCCCGGTTTTCCCATTTTTTCCAATACTTCATCTTCACAATGTTCAGGCGCTACCTTCATCTGTCCGGAGACATGATGGCGGACAAGTTCCTGTAAATATGCGACACCATTTTTCCTGTCTGCCAGAATCATGTCATGCCTGATACCTGATGCCACCACAATCTTTTTGATTCCGTTAATCTTGCGCAGTTCTTTCAGCAGTGAAAGTTGTTTGCCGTGGTCTACATTGAGTTCCGGACATATTTCAGGGAAGAGACAGCTTTTTTCACTACAGGATCCTTTTTTATCTTTTCTTGAACATTCAATGCCGTACATGTTGGCAGTTGGGCCTCCGACATCCTGAATTGTTCCCTTAAATAAGGGGTGTAGCGTTATTTTCTTTGCTTCGGCCATGATTGATTGTTTGCTGCGCCATCTGATGGCTCGGCCCTGGTGGACTGCTATTGCGCAGAATCTGCATTCGCCATAACATCCGCGATGTGATGCTATTGAGAAGCGAATGGTTTCAAGCGCTTTTACACTGCCATGCGCACGATAGAACGGATGCAGGTCGAGTTCGTATTCCATTTCGTAAACCGCATTCAGTTCTTTTTCTGATAGATAAAGGGCAGGCGGATTCTGGATAAGATAACGATTGTCCTGTTTCTGGGCCAGCGTTGTGGCTGTAATCGGATCATTATTGTTGTAAAAGAGTTTAAACATCCTGGTGAAAGCTGGTTTGTCGTTTGCAGACTCCTGGAAAGAAGGTAATTCAATGCAGTTGTCGGGTTTTTCCAGGGAGTTATAACATAGTCCCCGAATCTTTCCTGGATCTTCTTTTGCCTTAAGACAATTGGCAAGTTCGACGATTGAGCGTTCTGCCATACCGTAGAGCAGATAGTCAGCCTTGGCGTCAAACAGGATCGACCGTCTGATTTTATTGGACCAGAAATCGTAATGGGCAACGCGCCGCAGACTTGCTTCGATCCCGCCCAATACAATTGGGCAGGTGTTTTTAAAGTTTTTTCTTATAAAATTACTATAAACGATAGTGGCACGATCGGGGCGGCGGTTATTAATGCCGCCGGGAGTGTAATCATCTTTTTTCCGTTTTTTTCCGGAAGCTGTTCGATTGGCTATCATTGAGTCTATGCAGCCGCCGGTAACGCCCCAGAACAGTTCGGGTTCGCCGAGCCTTGTGATATCATGCGCCTCGTTGGTGTCAGGCTGTGCGATAATCCCGACTCTGTAACCTGCTTTAACCAGAACTTTGCCTATGACGGCAGCACCTATGAAGGGAGAATCGATGTAGCTGTCGCCAGTGACGAGGATAATATCCAGACCGGTCCAGCCCAGTTCTTTTATCTCCTTCATTGTTGTTGGTAGAAACATAGTTTCTTATTTTCTGATAGAATCAGCAGAATTGACAGGATTATTTGATGCTGTATTAAGCCGTTGAAGCTGTTATTAGCTTTAACCTAAAAAGAACAATTGAACCACGAATGGACACGAATAGACACTAATGGATAGGGGCTTACAGAAAATCGAGTTCTCGGAGTATTCGTGTTTATTAGTGTCCATTCGTGGTTCTTTTACTGCCGGATCTATCTTTTATTCTTAATCCTGCCAGTTTCCAGAATTACATGGCTGCGGCACGTCCGGCGAGCCAGCCGGTTGAGAATGCGGCCTGTAGATTATATCCGCCGGTGTCGCCGTTAATGTCGATAACTTCGCCAGCCAGAAAGAGGCCGCGGGTCTTAAGCGATTCCATGGTTTTCGGGTTGATCTCACGTGTGTCCACGCCGCCGGCAGTTACGATGGCTTCGTCAAAGGGTCGGTATCCCGTTACTTCCAGGCGGAAGTCCTTTAACCATGTGAGCAAACGTTTTCTTTCTTCAGCTGTTATTATTCCGCCTTTACGAGCGGATGGTATTCCTGTGAGGCTTATACATACAGGCACCATTTCTCTGGGCAGCAGTCCGCGCAGAATACTTGAAATCTGCTCATTTCCGCGCTTTGCAAAATCGCGCAGGAGCCGGTTGTCCAGTTTTTGTTCACTCAGTGCGGGTTTGAGATCGATCGATAGCGTTACCTTGTTCTTGTTGTTCAGAGCATCCACAGCGTCACCGCTCAATGTCAGGATAACAGGGCCTGTTACACCGAACCGGGCGAAGACGAGCTCTCCGAAGGCCTCCTTGCGTTTTTTGTTATTAACAAACATCTGAACATTGATATTGCGCAGATTAAGGTCAGTCATTTTGCCCGCAATCTTACCGGCCGTTTCCAGTGGAACAAGGGCAGGGCGGACAGGTATAACGGTGTGGCCGGCAGATTCAGCCAGGCGATATCCGTCACCTGTAGATCCTGTTCGGGGATATGAGGCTCCGCCTGTAGCTAAAACAACAGCATCACAGGGGAATGTTTCATTGTTGGATACAACACTTGTGATACAGCCGTTGTTTATAATCAGCTTACGGACCCGGCATGAGTGTTTAATTTTTACTTTGCATTGGTTAAGCCATTTCAGAAATACTTCAAGAACATCCGGAGCTTTACCGCTGGCAGGGAAAACGCGGCCGCCTCTTTCTTTTACCAGTTTCAGCCCCTGTTCTTCAAAAAGAACCATTAAATCGTTGGAGAAATATTGCGAGAATGCCTGGCGCAGGAATTGACCTTTCTTGCCAAAATGATTAATGAAATCAGTGATTTCCGTGATATTGGTAATGTTGCAGCGGCCTTTACCGGTAATGCACAGCTTACGGCCGGGCCGTTTCATTTTTTCGAGCAGGAGGACATTGGCGCCTGATTTTGCTGCCTGACCTGCGGCCATGAGACCTGAGGCACCGCCGCCGATTACAATGATTTTACGTTTAGCCATTACATACACAAAAAAAGAGTTTTGCCCGCCCGTCCGCTGCGGCGGACTAGATAAAACAGATTTACACAGATTAAAGAGAAGAACAATTCAATGTTCGCCGAGGCGAACATGTAAATGCATAAATTGGGAAAATTTCAAATGAGTTTGGTTTTTTCCGATTCATGCATTTCATGTCATGCCTGCATGCCCTATGAGCTGTTTGTTCTTTCAATTTTATCTTCTTGATCCAGTTAATCCTGTCTAAAACTCTTTTCTGTCTTTCCGCCTGCCCGAAACACTGTGTGTAACGCTGTAGGCTGGTGAGAGATTTCTCCCCATCATCCCGAGTCTTATATTTTCGCAGGATATTCGGCTTCGACGTTGATTGCTATTCCGCCGCGCGGATTGAATGCACCGCTTACTATCGCTTGGCGCGGTTTGATGGTTTTTACGACATCGTCAAGAATACGGTTTACTACTTCTTCATGAAATATGCCGTGGTTTCTAAATGAAAACAGATAAAGCTTCAGCGACTTGCTTTCAATGCACAACTTGTCAGGAATGTATTCAATCGTAATGTGCCCGAAATCCGGCTGACCGGTAACGGGACATATGGCTGTAAATTCAGGACAATCAAATTCAATCCAGTAATCTCTTTTCGGATGAGAATTCTTAAAAGCTTCCAGCTTAGCTTTATCCGGTGATACCGGATATTTTGTTTTACTTTTCTTTAAAATCGTTAATTTTTTTTGTTTAGCCATATCTAACACCTTTTTTTGAACAGAAGGTAACAAAGGAAACGAAGATATTTTGAACAGAATTGGAATAATCTATTTCAATTCTGTTCAAAAGAAATTTTCTTTGCTGTTTTCTGTAGTTTCTACTTAAGTAGTTGTCTTTATCCTGTAGATCCTGTTAATCCTGTCAAAAATTCTTCTCTTATTTCTCCTTCATTATCCATACGCCATCCCAATCCTGTGGCGGATCTTCTATTAGCTTTTTTTCTTTTATGGACTCTACATAGGCTTTTGCAGGCGGATCCTGATCGCTGATCTTGGAAAAGAATTCCAGCGCCTCTTTGAATTGTCCATCGTAATACATCTTCAACGCTTTAGTAAACTTATTAATAATATCGGAGCGTTGTGTGTAGTCCTCTTTGAACATGGGTTCGTATATTCTTATTGGTTCCTCACGGCCTACAACTTTGACGCGGGAAATCTCGCGGGCCGCGAAATTAGTGCCAAGCTGTTTATATGTAAACTCAGAGATCATGAGATATGTTCCGAACTGTTTGTTTACGCCTTCGAGTCTTGATGCCAGATTCCCCGCATCGCCAAGGAATGTATAATCGAATCTCTGATTTGATCCCATATTTCCAACTACAACCGGGCCGGTATTTATTCCTATACGCGCGAATATTTCCTTGCCGTATTTCTCTTTGAATACAGGCCTAAGTTCGGCAAGTTTTTTATTACAGCGCAGAGCGGAACGCACAGCGCATGATGCGTGAACAGGAAGATAAAGCGGCGCGTTCCAGAAAGCTATCATTGCGTCACCCTCGTATTTATCCAGATATCCGCCTTCTTCCATGATGATGTCGGTCATGGCCGTTAAATATTCGTTCAATAACGCAGTAAGTTTCTGTGGGGGCAGGTTTTCTGAAATACCAGTGAATCCCTGGATGTCTGAGAAGAAAATAGACAATTCCTTTAATTCGCCGCCGAGTTTGAGGGTATCTGGATTTTTCTGTATTTGTTCAAGAACTGTAGAACTGACGTATTGGCCAAAAGCTTTTTTGATAAACCGTTTTTGTCGACCTTCAATAGCGTAATTCAGGATAACAGATCCGGTTAGTGCGAGTATTACGCCCGTCTCCTGTATGCCCAGAGGCAGCCAGAACCCTTTTGCGTAGGCCATAAATGCCGGTAGGAAGGGCAGGGGAATCATAATGAGAAAAGCCAGTGCGGTTTGCCATCCGGTAAGACATAAACGGCCGATAATTCCTGTGGCGAGTGATAATGCAATGACAAGACACAGTGTGGCAGCAAACGGTACGTCCCGAATGAAATTGTCTGAAAACAGATTATCCAGAAGTGTGGCATGAACTTCAACACCCGGATAGATCGTGCTCATGGGTGTGGCTTTTAGGTCCAGTAAGCCGGGCGCTGTAAACCCGAGGAAAACATATTTGTCTTTAAAGAAATCAGGCTGAAGTACGGGTTTGTTCTTTCCTTCTATAAGGCGCAGTTCTGATTGAATAACGGCATATGCGGATACGGTCTTGTGCGTTTGCGAAGGGCCTCTGAATCGCAGAATTGCGTTTCCATCTGAATCAAGCGGAATGGAATGTTTTCCAACGCGCAGAATATTGTTTTTAATTCCAATTTCAGCATTCGGGTCGCCCGCAAGAAAAGCGGCAAGACCGAGAGATGGAACAAAATGTCCGTCAAATATGCTGAACGGAGCTATACGCCGGATAATGGCGTCAGGATCGGCTACGGCATAAACGTTGCCTATAAGGGCGCTGTTTGTTGCTATTTCAGGAATAGGGAAGGCGGCTCTCGGCATTTTTAGTTCATGTCTCCTGGTGTATTCTTCCATGCCCTCGACATTGAGTTGCTGTTCGGGTATTTCTTCGATTGGCCAGTTTGTGGAAGTGCCCTGATCGTTACTGAGAAATACGGTTGTGACAAATCCCTTTGTTTGCGCTATTGCCGAGCCCAGCAGCTCATCATCATGGACGCCCATATAGGATGGTTCTGTAAAAGTTACATCAAAGACTATTGCTTTGGCCCCGCCTCTTTGGCAGAAATTGATAATGGCGGTATAAACTTCTCTCGGCCATGGCCATGGTAAATTCAGTTCACTTGACTCTTCTTTGGTTGAGTCAAGACTTGTCTGGTCTAGAAAAATAAGCCGGATCCGGTCGCTTGCTTCGTCCGGTTTGGCAAGTGTGCGGACGCGCAGATCCCATGCGGGTCCTTCAATCCATTCCAGCCAGCCGGCAGAATAGAGGCAGAGTGATACAATCGCGGCGGCGGCGCCGATTATAATCCCATGTATGATCTTTTTTGACATGAGCGACCCCATAATTCAATAGTGCTGATAGTGTGAATATGACATGCAGGAAGAATTTCGTTCGAAAATCGAACCCGCAGCTTACTGCTTCTGCAGCGTTCTCGCCTCCCTCACGTATACTTATACAGTTCAGTCGGCGACGCCTTGCATAAGCAGCAATCTGCTGATCCGATTTTCGAATCCCTTCGGGAAACGAAATTCTTCCTGCGGTTTACACCCCGCTCCCGCGGGGAGTACTGCCCAAGTTCATAGCTGATAGGGCCTGCCTGTATTTTATGAGTATACTTAATGTTGGTTACGTTGTAATTTTGAATAGCTTATATCTTCTAATTGACTATTAACTATGCCGACATAGTCGTAATTTTATATTCCTGCCAACGCCTTCTTGAATCTTTCCTGTCGTTTGGTGGGTGTTGTAACTGGTCCGTAATTATCGATAAGTGATGTTATGTCTTTGATTCTTACTTTGGGGTCCGGATGTGTTTTAGCAAAACCGGGCCCGTTATGATTCATACGTTTATCCATTTCCTGAAGCATATCTTTAAGTCCTGAGGGGTTGTAGCCCAGTCTGGCCAGAATAGTAACTGCAGAATTGTCGGCTTCTGTTTCCAGTTTTCTCGCGTAACCGCTATTGACCATGGTGGAGGTTATATCGCTGATAGTTCCTTCCAGCGCTGAGGTCAATTCCGCCACCTGCTGTCCTCCAAGACTCTTGCCGGTTTCCGCCAATGCTGTAACGGCAGTGGCGGACCATCTACTGCTCTTAATAGCGCGCAGGCCGTGTTTATTCTGGACATGACCTACTTCATGTGCCAGGACCGCAGCAAGCATATCTTCGTTTTTGCAGTAGCGCAGAAGCCCGCGGGATACGAATATCAATCCGCCGGGCGCGCCGAATGCGTTGATTTCGTCGGTATCAAGGACAAGAAAATGATAACCACCGAACGTTTCCGGGTTATCTGAGGCCATTGCCAGGGCCTGGCCGATTGTGTTGATGTAAGTATTAACAGCCCTATTTTCGTACGGCTTATAGGTTTTTAGAATAGTTGCTCCCACTGCTCTGCCAATATAATACTCCTGCTCAGGCGTGATATCCTTTGCCGCGTCAAAAGCTTTACCCGCAACTTTTGCGCCTGACTTTACGTATTGCGCCTGGTCGGAAGACATGACTCCCGTTGCCGCCGCAACGTCTGCTGCTGCGTCAAGCAGTTTGCATCCGCTAAAACTGGTAATAGACAGGAGGATTGTAATGATAATGATTTTTCTCATTGCGTACCTCCTTTCGGGCTTTCTATTTTACCCTCTGTGAGAAATTCCTGTATCTTTTTTACGGAGATTTTAATTTTCTCCATTTTGTCTATCCATGAGAAATCAATATCTTTGTTTCTGGTCTTGAATTCCGCTTCAACATCGGAATTGAAACCTTTGCCCGCAAGTGCAAGCTCACCGCTTGATGCGGCAACTTTTGCATCTTCTTCTCCGGCTTTAAGTTTAATGCGTTTTTTTGTCAGCGCCGAAGTGTGGATCCAGCCGGAGTTTTTACCGTTGGCAGAAGTCAGTTTGGTCCATGTTCCTTTTGTTTCTACTACCTGTAATTGGTCACCGTACTCGACAGTGGCGGTTATACTGCCCAGGAAAGAAGGAGAGGAGCGGAGCTGACCTTTTCGCACTTGAATGCTCATCAGTTTCGGTCGTGCGGCAAACGCATTCAGGGATAATAAAAAACAGATAGAACATAAAATAATAATACGTCTCATAATTATAGTCTCCTTGTTCGTAATCATATGCAAATGGGAGAATATAGCTACAAAAAAGCACAAAAAAAGATTTTGTTTATCGCTGGGGTTGATCCTGTCAGGAGTATGCGATAAGATGAGAACAATCATGAAAAAATGCGCTCTAATTATTGGGTTTGTTGTCTTGTTGTGTTTGCTGCAGGCTGGGTGCGCCAAAACCATGCCGCCGGAAGGGATCAATCCTCTTTTTCGAACTCTGGTTGTTACCGGATATTGTAAGTGTGGAAAATGCTGTGGGTGGCGGCGTACATGGTATGGCAGGCCTGTGTATTCCGGAGGGCCGAACAAAGGGAAGCGCAAAAGTGTTGGGGTAACTGCCAGCGGTGTGGACGCAAAACACGGAACAATTGCCGCCGATACGTCAATATATCCGTTTGGCACAATTATGTATGTAGACGGTTATGGATACGGTCGTGTAGAGGATCGCGGCGGCGACATAAAGGGTGATCATATTGATTTATTTTTCTCCAGCCATAAAAAGGCCCTGGAGTGGGGCAGAAAAAAGATAAAAGTTAAGATTTGGGCAAAAAAACGTGACTGAATTTTAATCTCGTAGAGAGTGCCAAGTGCGCAGAGAAAAAATAATTACTGAGTTAGATGATTTTCATCAAGCCGTAGCACGTTTTTTTTCTTTTCTTTGAACACCCAATATCCAACAAGGAATATCCAATGTCCAGCGGTCGAGTATTACTGCTCATGCTTATTTGATGTCTCTGTACTTTTGGGAACTATCTAGATCAATTCATCGGTCTCTTGAGTTAAGAGACCAAGCTCTTCTGGATAATAGTATTTTCCTTTCGACGAAGTTTGGGGGACTTCGTCTTTACTTCGTTATTGGATATTCCTTGTTGGATATTGGGTGTTCGATTAGATGATATTATCTCAATGCCAACGGTGATTCCAGGATCTCACGCAGCATAACAGCTTTACGCAGGGATTTGGTGGCGCCAAGGTCTGCAATAACATGATAGAAGCGGTATTTTCTGGAGGTGGTGCTTGTTGCTGTACGTTCTTCAGCAACCTTGGG
This sequence comes from Verrucomicrobiota bacterium, assembly GCA_042565725.1. GTDB lineage: Bacteria > Verrucomicrobiota > Kiritimatiellia > UBA8416 > JBHORK01 > JBHORK01. Next base: position 17,289 of record JBHORK010000016.1, on the reverse strand, counting down.
CTTTGGCGCAGACAGGACAGTCGGTTTTGTTTTTGCCGGTTGTTTCTTCTTCAGTGGCGGAGGTTTTATAGGTTTTGCCCGTCGGACAAATGCGGTCGATCGGGAAGGTGGCGGTGGCGGTGGTGCAGGACTTGGGGTTGCGGGTGTGCCGCTTATACTCTCAAGAAACTTCTGAAGCTCCTGTGCCGGTGCGGTATAAATATCGGAAGATCTTGTCTGTTGACTGGTTTTTGAAGAAGATCCTTTTTTTGATGCCCGTACAATCTGGACAACAACCCAAACGATTACTGCCACTACCCAGAAAAAGAACTGAAAAGCATCTTCTGCTTTTGCTATATGTAAGAATTCTAACATTTTTTCCGTTTGAGGAAATATAGAGTACAGGAGCAGGTGGTTAAACCCATCTCCTGTACTCCAATTTTATTTATTCGGATTTTTTGTCTTCTTTGTCGTCACCTGCAATGGCTTTGCGCATTGAGGTGTCGGATTTTATGTTCTGCATTTTGTAAAAATCCATCACACCCAGATTGCCTTCACGGAAAGCCTGTGCCATAGCGCGCGGGACTTCGGATTCTGCTTCCACGACCTTGGCTTGCATTTCCTGGACCTTGGCTATCATTTCCTGTTCCTGAGCAACAGCCATAGCCCTGCGTCCCTCGGCTTCTGCCTGGCGCATTTTCTTGTCGGCTTCGGCTCGTTCGGTTTCCAGCAGAGCGCCAACGTTTGCCGCGTCACTTACGCCGGCAACGCTTATATCGGCAATGTCGATAGAAACAATTTCAAAACCAGTCTGGGCGTCCAGTCCGCTGTCCAGCACTCTGCGACTTATCTGATCAGGGTTCTCCAGTACATCCTTGTAGCTGGCAGAAGATCCGATAGCGCTGACAATTCCCTGCCCGACACGGGCTATAATTGTGTCTTCCTTGGCGCCGCCGACCAGTCTTTCGATGTTTGCCCGTACGGTTACTCGTGCTTTGACAAGAAGGCGAATACCGTCTTTAGCAACGGCATCAAGCCAGCCTGTTCCGCTTTTATTGGGATCGGGGCAGTCAATGACTTTGGGGTTAACACTAGTTGCGACAGCCTCGAAAACATCGCGTCCGGCAAGATCAATCGCAGCGGCCTTCTTGAAGGTTAATGCAATATTGGCCTTGTCGGCAGCAATCAGCGCGTTTACCACGTTAATTACGTCACCGCCCGCAAGGTAATGGGCTTCCAGCTCATCTGTTTCCAGAGATAAGCCGGCCTTAATAATCCTGATCCGGGCGTCAACTATCAAATGGGGCGGAACACGTCTTAATTTCATTCCGACCAGTGATAATATGGCGACTCTGGCCCCGGACATTAAAGCCCGTATCCACACACCCAGAAAATAGAAAAATACTCCAACGACAACAACGACCAATATTCCAGCAAGTGCTAGAAGAATTACTACTACGGCTGGCATAATGAACTCCTTTCCTTTTAGTTATAGGCTTCTGCAAAATACATTTCGCAGAATCCTGTCTTTTGTTTATACTTTTTTTACGACAACCCTGTTTCCTTCAATCTCAATTACTTTTATTTTTTTTCCTTTAGAAATCATTCCGCCTTGCGTTACAACATCAACACGATGACCGTTTATCAGCGCGAAACCGCCCGGTCGCAGATCGGATGAAGCCTCACCTTCCTGGCCAAGCAGTTCTTTCAGGCCTTCTTCGGTTCCCTTCGATGTCGCAAGGTTTGTTGAGACAGTCATGCTTTTGCCGATAGATGATTTAGGGAAAAGTTTGATCCAGAGCGCAATTGCCACGCCGGCAAGGAAAATGATGCCGATTGAGATATGCACGCCATACCCGGGAAAGGCAAAGAAGCCTGTGATAGCGGCGCCCAAAAGCGCGAGGCCGCCAATAGCGCCAAGAATTCCGCCGGGCACGAATATTTCTGAACCAAGCAGCATAAGGCCGGAAATGAGTAATATAGCAAAAAGCTGAATAGAGGGATCCATGTTATGAATTTTCTTCTGTTGTCGTATCGGATTCAACGACTATACGATTTCCGTGTGCTTCTGCAATAACAATCGACGCATCTTTCTCAATGAAGGCGCCGCGTGCTACAACATCCAATCGTTTGTCTCCAAAAACGCCAATTCCGGCGGGATGGAGCGGGGTATCGGCCGTCCCTTTTCTTCCTAACAGATCATCTGTTTTCTCTGAGGACTGATAACCTTCTTTTGCGGTCAGAGAAGCAAGCAGGGCAATACGCTTGAATGCGGGTGTTTCAGGAAGGAAACGGGCCAATATCAACATTAGTATAAATGAACCAATGACAGTTGAACTCATTGTTACAATAGCTGTTTGAATCTGTGTGCCGGGAATATGATAAACGGGTGTACCCGGGTAATGCTGAACCAGCGCCATAACCAGTGCGGCCATTATTAGAATGATTCCGCTTACTCCCGCAATACCGAAACCGGGTATAATGAAGATTTCGATAATCAAAAGAGTTACCCCTAAGAGAAACAGAATAAGTTCTTCTGTTCCGGCAAGTCCCGCTACGTTATGGCCCCAGAAAAAGATAGTGAGACAAATAATGCCAAGTATTCCCGGTATTCCAAAGCCGGGGGTTTTAATTTCGATATAGACCCCAAGCAGGCCGCCGGCAAGAAACAATATGCTGAATAATTCTATCCAGCGTGCAATTTTTTCCGACCATGTGACTTCGAGTGTAATTCTTTTGCTGTCCGATTTGTCTATTTTTCTGAGCAATTCATCCAGGGTTTTGACTGTTCCGCTTGAAAGCAATGAACGTTTTTTTCTTCCTTTTCCGACAAGACGAGCTGCCTCTTTGTCTGTCAGGGTGAGCAGTTCTCCTTCCGGGCATATAACTTCATCTCCGATTTTATATTCTATCTCTTTGCGTATCATTGCCTCAACAAGCTTGATGTCATGACCTCTTCGTTCAGCGGCAGATTTAACCAGTGCCGTTACAGCAGAGAATATTTTTTCTTTGGTATCGCCTTCCTTCAAGTCTCCAAATAGGGTTATAATTGCGCTGGCGCCTATGCGACTGCCAGGCGCCATATAGATTTCTTCCGTAGCAACAGAGATGAGAGCCCCTGCCGACAGAGCATCCTTATCTATGAATGTATAGGTTTTAATATTCTCAGGCAGATCAAGAAGCATTCTTATGATTTCTTCGGTAACTCCGACCATACCACCCGGAGTATTCATATGAAAAATGATTACAGCGGCATCTTCTTTTTCAGCCTGTGCGAGACCGCGTCGAACCACATATAAAAGACCGCGTTCTATAGGTCCATCAATAGGAATGATGAAGACGGAGCCTTCTTTGTCTTCTTTCTCTCCGGCATGGCAGGGTATAGTAAGAAGAGGGCATAAAAAGCAGACAATGATAAGAAAATAAATATATCGCTTCATTGCCCTGCATTATGCAAAATTATTTATGAAAAAGCCAAGAGTAAAAGAATGAATCTTTCAACCAGTACAGCATTGGTAACAGGAGGGGCCGTTAGAATAGGTCGGGCAATCTGCAAAGCCCTTGCCGACCACGGTTGTAATGTTGTTGTGCATTACAATCGCTCAGAAAAAGATGCGGGAGAATTGGCAGAGGAGCTTGGACGGAAGGGCGTGCGTTCTTTTACCGTAAAAGGTGATTTATCCTCTGAAAAGGACTGCAAAAGAATTGTTAAAGATGCTTTTGATAAGGCCGGTCAGATCAATATATTGATTAATAATGCAGCGGTTTTTCATAAATACAATATGGAAACAGCCTCTGAAGCAGAAATTGCCGAAGAACTGCAGATTAATTATCATGCGCCGGTGATGCTTACTGAAATATTTGCGTCAAATCTTAAAACATCCATCACTCCATCACTCCATCACTCCATCGCCTTGCCGGCAGGCAAGGTGATCAATCTGCTGGATCGTCGGATTATTGGAGTTGATCCTGAATGTTTGCCTTATCAGCTTTCCAAGAAAAAACTGGCGGAATTTACCAGAAGCGCGGCGCTTGAATTTGCTCCGCATATAACGGTCAATGGTGTTGCGCCGGGAGCTGTGTTGCCGCCGCGGAGCGGCGAAACGGCGAAGCGGCGAAGCGGGGACGCGGAGAGAGTTGTTAGAGATAAGGCTGGGGAGATTCCGATGCGGCACGCTGGGACGCCCGAAGATGTAGCAGCCGCAATTGTATTTCTGCTTGAGGCAGATGCTGTTACCGGTCAGGTTATTTTTGTTGATGGCGGACAACATCTTGTGGAAGGGCTGAGGGAGGAAGTCTGAAACCTGAAACCATAAATCATTATCATCTGGTCGGTGTTGCGGGTGTGGGCATGAGCGCGCTTGCGCAGGCACTGATTGCGCAGGGTTTTTCTGTTTCAGGATCTGATCGTGATTATGATTCAGGAAAGGATCTTCCTGTTCTCCGTAAACTGGGTAAGGCGGGTGTGCGGTTTGTGCCGCAGGATGGAAGCGGGGTGGGGGCTGATACGACGGCAGTAGTGGTAAGTACTGCGATCGAAGATGACAATCTCGATATTGCTGCTGCAAAAAAGAAAGACCTGCCGATAATACACAGGGCCGAACTGCTGGCGCGCCTGGTAGAAGGAAAGCAGTGCGTAGCTGTTGCCGGTACTTCCGGAAAAAGTACGGTTACGGGCATGATCGGCTGGATTCTCGAGCAATCAGGAGCTGATCCAACAGTGGTTAACGGCGCGCCAGTGCTGAATTGGGTCAATAGCACTAATGTGGGGAATGTTAGAAGCGGTAATTCAGATCTCTGGATCATTGAAGCAGATGAGAGTGATCGTTCGTTTTTGAAGTTTTTTCCTGACTGGGCAATTATCACAAATGCATCGACTGATCATTTCAGCATGGATGAAACGAAAGAGTTGTTTAAGGCTTTTGGCGCTCAGGCGAAAAAAGAAGTTATAGGAGGTATTGAAAGGCCTGAGTTTTTATGGGGATTCAAGCCGAACGTAACATTTAAGGGTATTACTTTTGAGTATAAGGGTGTTGAATTCAATTTACCTTTGCTTGGCCGGCATAATGCGGAAAATGCCATGTTTGCAATTGTGTTGTGCGAAAAGCTTGGTTATGAGCTGGAGTGTATAAGGAGCGCGTTAGCCTCTTTTCGCGGATTGCAAAGACGTCTTGAGATAATCGGTACTACTGAAGATGAAGATATTATGGTTGTTGATGATTACGCGCATAACCCCGCCAAGATTTGTGCAGCGTGGCAAGCGGTTGCTCCGTACTATGAACGTGTGCTTGTTGTCTGGCGGCCGCATGGGTTTGGGCCATTGACTAAAATGATGGATGAACTTACGGATACATTTGCGAAGTTAATGGGTTTGTCCGATAAACTGTTTGTGCTTCCGGTTTATGATGCCGGCGGTACCGCTGACAGAAGGGTTGATTCCAATCTGTTGATTGATAATTTACGTGCTCGCAAAAGAACCGCTTATTTTGTTAAAGATTATAAAGAAGCAATAGCATTTGTTCTGCAGGAAGCGCGAGAGGATGATGTTGTGCTGATTATGGGCGCGCGTGATCCTGACCTGCCCGCACTGGCCAGAGAAATATCAGCCGCAATATTACATGAATAAAACAAGGGGAATTATCCGCCACTTGATAACGCTCAGATTCACGATCGTGAGTTTTAGCGTTATTGTTTAACGATTGTGTTTCTTTCGATTTGTCATGTGAGTATTTGACAGGACATAACATTGGTTTTTTACAAGAAGGAATAATTATGAAAATAGCGTTTGCTGGAATTGATCTACCGGAAGGCAAAATGAAATATGCGGACCCTGTTTTTCTCGCGCTGGTTGACCAATTTAAGCCTGCCAAGGCGAGCCCTTATTTTTTTGAGTTCCTGCCGAATGATTATGAGTCCGCAGCTTGTGTGGCAGTGACCGGGGATCGTATTCTCGATTTGCTTATTCTGGATATTGAGAAATTGGAGGGCCGTCTTGAGAGAGGTGGTGATCCTGCCGAGCGGAGTGTTGTGGAGAAGTGTTTGGCTCATCTCGAACGTGAATTGCCTTTATGTGATATGGAGACTGCGGAAGAAGAGAAAGTTATAATGCGTGGTTTGGGGCTTGTCAGTTTGAAACCTGTTTTAGTTGTCGAGAGCTCGGTTGTTGATGTGACAGAATTTTGTGGGAAGATGATGGACAAAGCAGGGGTAATGTTTTTCTATACGGTAGGGAAGAAGGAAGTCCATGCCTGGTTTGTTGATAAAGGTGTTGATGCTGTGACGTGTGCGGAGAAGATTCATTCTGATCTGGCGCGTGGATTTATTAAAGCCGAGATAATCAGTTTTGATGAATTGAAGAACTTTCACAGTATGCAGGACGCCAGGGCCAAGGGAGTGACTCGTTTGGTCGATCGAGATTATGTGATAGAGTCCAATACTATAATCGATATACGGTTTAATGTTTGAAGAAGTTGTTTTGGGTTATGACTATGTAGTTGATGCTGAAAAGCCTTGTTTTCCAGGAATGCAGGAAGAATTTCGTTCGAAAATTGGACCTGCATATCACTTCTGTCGCATTGTTCCCGCCTTCCTCACGGATACATATCCTGCTCAGTCGGCGGCGCCTCGCGCCAGAAGCAATCTGCCGATCCAATTTTCGAATCCGCTGTGGCGGAAACGAAATTCATCCTGCGGTTTACACCCCGCTCCCGCGGGGAGTTCTGCCCAAGTTCATAACGTTAAAAGTCTGCCTGCATTTCTTGACTATACACAATCAATAAAATAAATCTTTGTGTCTTTAGTGTCTTCGTGGTAAATAGGCTGCTTTGGGGTATAATTATGCATAGTGATTTTAAATTCGAATGTGTAAATTGCGGGAAGTGCTGCAGTGATGACGGGCATGTTTACCTGACAACCGCAGACCGAGTAAAGCTCGCAGAACATCTGGATGTGTCTGTAACTCAATTCACCAGGAAATATTGCGCGAAAACACACGGGGAATATCACCTGAAAGAACCGGACAATGATTGTTGTTTTCTTAAAGAGAATCGATGTGTGATTTATGATTGCCGTCCGGAACAATGTCGTACATGGCCTTTTTGGGAAGAAAATTTTTATCGAGGGAAGCTGAAAAAGGGTGCGGTTTCGTATTGTAAGGGAATTAGAGTTTAAGCATTTCTGGGCATACTTTTCCCCGACTTATAGATGTAGAAGAAATAGACTACGCCTCCCACAACACTCCAGAACATCATGGATGCATATACCAGTAGAGAGAGAGTCAGGGCTCTTGTCTCTGCAACGCCCACAAGGCCAAAGAAATATACCGCCGCTGCTTCACGCGTGCCTATTCCGCCCGGAGTAATAGGAAGAGCTCCTATAGCATTAATAATAGGGAAAAGAGAGAGATACGCAATAAAGCCCAGGTCAATTTCAAGAGCTAAACCTAAGCAAAAAGACAGGACAATAACGCTCACATGATTCAGTAGAGATAAAGACAATGTTTTAAACAATACAGCATAATCGGTAATGCATAAGTGAAATGCATCATAAAGCTTACTTATTATACCTCCGATCATTTTGCTGTCTTCCAGTTTTCTGAAAAGAGACCACTTTTCGAAAAACTTCTTCTGAAAAACAACAAACACACCTCCCAAGACTACGAAAAGCAGGGCAACAGTAAGGATAAAAGCCGTTTTGGCAATGGGATTTGAAAGAAAGAAATTTAAACGGCACAGCATTACTGTCACTGTCAACAAAACAAGAGCTATTAACCCTATAATTCTGTCAATGAGCACTGTTCCTACAGCAGCGGTTTTCTTTTCCGGCGCTTCTTTTGTTATGAAATAGGCTTTTACAAGATCACCCCCTGTTGCGCCGAAAAGAAATGCATTAAAGAATTGCCCCACGTAATAAAGGGCCATAAGGCGGCGGAATGGAAGTTTCAGCCCCTGGCTATCCAGTAAAATTTTCCATCTAAGTGTCACGATGCAAATGCAGAACCCAAAACACAACACCCCTATAGATAAAAGAAACCAATGTTTCCCTGCAGAACGCATGGCGTCCAGCATATCACCTTTATCGCCGATATTCTTAAAAATGAGCGAAAGGAGTCCTATGCCAATTAGAAACTGCACCAGGGGTAAAATTTTCTTTTTCATGACTTAACCTGATCTATTCATGCGCCAAGTTTGCTGCAGATGCAAGGCTTGTGTCGGTAGGCTATAGTAACTATGCATGCCGGCACAAAACGCAGCAGATGCAGTAGAATCGGCGCGCCTCCGGTGAAAAACGCCAGATATCTTTTTAATTTTGTCTGTTTTTTTTACCATGTTGCTCATAAACTCTTTTTATAAACCTTTATTATCGTAAATGCTTATCTTTACTTATGTTATAACATATCTGGCGTTTTTCATGAATAGATCAGGTTGAAGCATATCCTGTAATGTCTGTGAGAATTCAATCTTTGGTTCCCATCCAGTGTCGGCTTTGAGCTTGCTGATGTCAAGGGCAGGGGATTTGTCTGTGGGCCTGAATTTGTCTGGATCTTTTTCTGTTTTTGGGTTTATCCCCGCCAGTTCATAAAGTTTTTCCAGTACGGTTCCTATTTTCATTCTTGTATCTGAAGAAATGTTATAAGATTCGCCGGCACGGCCTTTTTCAAGAAGCAGGCGATAAGCTCTCACAATATCACGCACATCGGTGAAATATCGTTCGCATTCAAGATTACCTACCTTAAGAAGAGGTTTTGATTCACCGTTGGCAATGCGTTTGACCTGGTCAACAAAAGAAGCGATAGCAAATTGAGGAGATTGTCCAGGCCCCGTATGGTTGGTAGGGCGGACGGTCATTATGTGCATGTTGAATTTGTTTGAATAAGAGATAGCAATCAGATCAGCCGCCGCTTTTGACACGGCATATGAACCTTCCGGCGCCAGCGGATCACTTTCCTTTAAGGGCTCTTTTGTTTGCTTTTTTCCATAAACAAAGGCTGTGGATACAACCAGAATGCGTGCCGAATCTGCAGATTTGCGAAATGCGTCCAAAAGGTTAATGGTTCCTGTTATGTTGACATCAAGCATGTTGCCTGGATCATCTTTGCCGCTGGGCTCGAAAGATATGCCCCCTAGATGCAGGCATGCGTCAGGATTTGCGGTTTCAACAGCTTTAAGTATGGAATCAGCGTTACGAAGATCACCGGTAAAGCAGTTTGTTGCCTGCTCTATACGGCTTTTATAAGCTAAATCGAATGTGGATATTTCGTGCCCGTTATCGGCAAGATCCTTTATTGCGTGGCGTCCAACAAATCCGTCTGCTCCTGTAACTAAGATTCTCATTCTTTATTCGTGTCTCGCTTGCACGCCGTAGCCTTGGCGAAGGAGGGTGAAGCGTATCTTGTATCTCGAATTGTTAATTATTAGCTTTTTCCTTTTCTGCTTTCTCCAAATCCGAATCGACCATCATCTTTACGAGTTCTTCAAAGCTGATACATGGTTCCCATTTCAGGATGCTCCGGGCTTTGGAGCAATCACCCCGTAAATGCTCTACTTCAGCGGGTCGGATAAATTCGGGGTCCACAACGACATATTTTTTATAATCGAGATCAACGTGCCCGAAGGCTGTTTTAAGAAAATCTTTAACCGAATGTGATGTGCCTGTGGCTATAACATAGTCATCCGGTTTGTCCTGCTGAAGCATCATCCACATAGCTTTGACATAATCTCCGGCGAATCCCCAGTCGCGTTCAGCGTCAAGGTTTCCCATTCTCAGTTCTTTGGCCAGTCCGAGTTTGATTCTCGCAACGCCATCGGTGATTTTGCGTGTTACAAATTCTTTTCCGCGCCTGGGACTTTCATGGTTAAAAAGTATTCCTGATGCCGCGAAAAGATTGTAGCTTTCCCTGTAATTGACTGTAATGTAATGACCGTAAACCTTTGAGACGCCATATGGGCTTCGGGGATAAAAAGGGGTTAGTTCGTTTTGTGGAACTTCTCTGACTTTTCCAAACATTTCGCTACTTGATGCCTGGTAGAATTTTGCCTTGGGGCATACTCGCCGCATGGCTTCCAGCATGCGTGTAACGCCGATAGCAGTGAATTCTCCCGTAAGAATGGGCTGGTTCCATGATGTAGGCACAAAAGACTGGGCTGCAAGATTGTAAATTTCGTCAGGTTTGACCGTTTCCATGATTTCCATTAACGATAACTCATCCAGGAGATCCGCCTGAAGAAGATGGATTTTGTCTTTGATGTGGATGATTCGCTCAAAGGTTTCAGTGCTGGCGCGGCGTACCATCCCGTAAACCTCATAGCCTTTATCCAGTAGAAAATCTGCCAGATATGAACCGTCCTGTCCTGTAATACCTGTTATTAATACTCTCATGATTTGTTTTCTTCTTGTTACTCCTAGCGTTGAGTGTTAAGCGAAGACAATTGATTATCTAGTGATTTATCATTTATCATTCATAATTTATCATTTCCTAATCCCCATGCCTCTCGGATTATTTTAACTCCATCCAATATATTCTGTTCCGGAGTGCCCGGTGTCGGTTCCAAAACCAGAACAGTATCAGGCTTAACGAAATCTTTGAAATGAGCAAAATTTATACTGCCATGCGGCGGCATAAGATGATCGTAGGCTGGGGTGGTAACATCGTGAATATGCATTCCTAGCAGTCGTGGACAAAGCTTTTTCAGCCAGCGTATGTGACCGATAAATCCAAGGTTTTGGCGGACTTGACCATGTCCCAGGTCATGCCAATAGCCTATTGCTGATGAATCAAACCTTTTGAATATCTCCTCCATTTCAACTTCTGTGGGTATTGATTCCCATGAAGGCAGGTTTTCAAGGGCTAGTTGGGTTTTGTTGCTTTGAAGAATAGGTGTTAGCTCTTCCAGCGAGCTGTAAAGACAATCCAGATGTTTGGCGCGTTTCTTTTCCCTTACTGTCAGCAGTTTGAGTTTGAGCTTTTCATAGGCGGGAGAGAAAAGGCCGTCTTTTTCGGCAAGAGCGATCAATTTACGTGTGATGTTTCGCATTTCGATATTTCCGGCATGCACAATCACGCATCCGGCTCCAACTTGTGCCGCAAATTCGATTGTCCTGCCGGTATGCAGGACCGCGCTTTTTCGTGCTCTTTGATCTGTACTTGAAAGAGAGAAGAGTTCGGGGTGCCCCATAGGCGCGCCAACAGGTACAGGACAGAAATTGTGGACGCTATTCACCACAACAGCTTTTTCGTTGACCTTTTTTATGATGCCGGGAACAAGATCGAGAGTCAGATCGTAGCCAAGTTCCACGCATTTGAATCCCAGGCTAAGGATTTCCTCGATCATAGCTTCGCCGGACTTATGGCGATAAGTGTTCCAGCGTGTTGATATGCCGAGTGTCATGTTAGAGGAAAGCTTGTTAGTGATTTACGGTATGAATTTACGGTTATTTATGAAAATAATTCCGCTCGATATGAGCGGCATTTCATAATTTTCCTTCGGCGGCAACTCTTGCCCTTGCCCGGGCGGATTTTCGCCGTTTTTTATCACCGGGTTTCTCGAAATAACGGCTGGAACGAAGCTGTTTCATCATGCCTTCCTTGTCCAGTATTTTCTTAAGCCGTCTTAGCGCCTTGTCTACCGCTTCGCCTCTTCTTACTTTTACTTGTATCACAGTCTGTAATCACTCTCCCTTCCTGCCCAAGGTATGTGTGCTGAAAGATACCTGCCAATCTTAATCAAAGCGTGAAAATAGAGGATGAGTGGGTGTGTGTCAAATAGAATCTCTTTTTTATAGTTCCCCGGGACACAAAGCTCAGGGGATTCTGTCTCTAAGCACTTAGCTCGCAATGGTTTATGGCTGGCTTTAGGCTGATCCAGGGACTGGTTGGCGTCCTATTGAGTGATAAATGAAGCCATATTCAGCCATATTTTGTGGATCAAAGATGTTTCTTCCATCAATTATAATGGGGCATTTCATTGAACTTTTCAGCTTTTTCAGGTCCATTTCACGGATTTCCGGCCAATCCGTGAGGATCAGGACCGCGTCTGCGCCCTTGGCACATTCCTGAAGGTTATTGAAATACTGCAATCCAGGCATAGTTTCATCGAATTTCTCCTGTGCAATCGGGTCCCACAGCCTTAACTTGGCTTTTCTTTCAAGCAGTTGGGGAACAAAATAAAGAGCGGGAGACTCACGAATATCGTCTGTTCCGGGTTTAAAAGCCAGGCCAAATACCGTAATAGTCTTGTCTTCCACCACCCATAATTCTTTCAGGAGCTTTTGCATTAGGTGTTCTCTCTGGCTGCTGTTGATTTTCTGGACTTCTTTGAGCAGATCCAGGCTATATCCATGTTCATCACCCATGCGTGTGAATGCATCAATATCCTTAGGAAAACACGATCCACCATATCCAACTCCCGCGTTGAGGAAATGAGACCCTATTCGCTTGTCCAGCCCCATACCTCGCGAAACCTGCGTGATGTCCGCGCCGGTAAGTTCACATATTCTGCTTACGGCGTTAATAAAGGATATTTTCATCGCGAGAAACGAATTGGACGCGTGCTTGGTCAGCTCCGCGCTTTCTATGCTCATTTCCAGATACTCGCATTTGCTTTTATCTGCTATTGGTTTATATAGTTCACGCAGAAGTTTTGCCGCCCGTTCGCTTTCAATTCCTACGACGATCCTGTCAGGATGAAACGCGTCATGGATGGCTGTCCCCTCCCTGAGAAACTCGGGATTTGAAGCGATATCAAAAGGAACATCCTCTTTAAGGTATTTGCCCATTGTTCGCTTAAGCATTTCATTTGTTTTCACAGGCACTGTGCTTTTCTCAATAAGCAGCCGATAAGAGGTCATGTTTTCCGCTACCTGGCGTCCGACTTGTTCCACATACGACATGTTTGCCTCGCCCTGATAGCCGGGAGGAGTACCGACGGCGATAAAGATTATTTCCGCGAAATCTGTTCCTTCCTTGATGCAGGATGAGAACTTGAGACGGCCGGCTTTTACATTTCGCTCAACAATATCATCAAGCCCTTCTTCATAGATCGGCATTTCGAGCTTTTTCAGTCTCTCGACTTTATCTTTATTATTATCAATGCAGAGCACGTCATGGCCGACTTCGGAAAAGGTCGCGCCAGTTACGAGTCCTACATATCCTGTCCCTACAATAGTTACTTTCATAGTCTGATTATTCTTTTTCCTTCCTTTCGAGCCGAACGGGGCCCAAGGAGGCTTTTTTTATTTTTTTTCTTCTTTCAAATCGTCCAGTTTGCCGGGGAGCACAAGAATCGCGCGCAGAACATCAATTGTGAGGTGATAGAGCGCGAAGATTATATAACTTGCGAAAGGAAGACATGCGCAGAAGATTATTAGCTTCAGAGCCAGAATTCCGCCAAGATAGGCTTCAGCTTTAAAGGGCAGTTTGGCAGTTGCGATAGCCAAGGCAATAAGTCCGAATATGGACCCAATGCCGAAAGCCAGCGGAACGATTCTGACAATAGATTTTACGAAGAAGGAAAGAATACCTATTGCTTCTTCTCCTGCTGCGGCCTTTTTGGAGATTTTTATATTTGCCAATGACGGATGCAGTGCGACAAAAAATATGCATTCACAAATTGCGCATGCTCCGAGTGCGACAAAGAATGATCCCCTGACCAACATAATGAAAAGGACAATACCTGCTATTTCCATTAAAAGAGCTGTGCAGTCCAGAAAAGAGGCGGATGCTAATCTGCTGGGTGAAGATTTTATAAGTGATTCACCGGCATTGAGGAATTTGCTTGCTGTATATTGGAGTATAATAAAAAACGCCGCGCAGGCAATACCGTACAACAGGCCGTACGGTAAACTTATAAAGTCAAGTTTCATGGCCGCTACTGTCCAGAATAAGAAACTTAATGCTGCGGAGGCCAGCAGCCCCATTTGTCCATATCTGCGGCACCAGTTTGCCGCTTTTCCAAATATTTCCGGGGGCAGTACGCCGCGTATCCAGTCCAGAAACCGATCAAGTGTTTTTACAATGATCAGAGGATCAAACCTTGCTTCCTTTAGTACGGTTTTAGCCTTTATGTAAGATGAAATGAACTTATCTTCTTCGAGCTCTTCGGGATTCTCAGATTTTTTTGGTTCTTCGTTCTTTTGTTTTTCCATAGCTGATTCTCCTTATTAGAAAATATCATTCAACATGCGTATTTTTAGCTTCAGACGGCAAGAAAGCAAGGTAAAAGAGGAGAAGGGATTTGCGTTGCAAATGGTTGCGGTTGGGGTTGCCAGCCGCTTGCGAGTGCAAGCGAGTGACGCGGCGCTGCTGGAAACGTCATACGGTTGGGGTTACGTAGCCGGCTGAGACCAAATCTTTTAGATAGAATATCGGTAAGATTCTTGATTACGCAACCGTTCAACGTTGACCGTCTCAATACCTGTATCTGCTTCCTCCGATAAATTCGCGGAGCAGTGAATCAGACGGAACGCATGAATCGTTTTTTACCGTCTTAAGGGGCTTGAGCAGTTCATATATCCTGTTCGCCCGGATGTGGGCATCGAGCCGTTTGGGGTCATCTTTGTATTTGTTTGTTGCCGGTGAAATATACCTGAACAGCTTGCTCTTGAGGATAGGGAGTTCATAAGGAAGCGCGCTGTTAATGATGCAATCGGTATGCTTGATAAAGGGTATGATATTCTGTATTTCACTCCTCCGAACGTAATGCCAGTGTGTCAGCGTTTGCATGGGTTTCAGGTTCCTGTGGTTCATATCGCGAATCATGCGGCGCAGTAACCGGTTGTCTGACCAACGCATCAGGGTTCCGTCCGCCCCTTTGAACTGACCTAGTGTCTCTATATAAAGCCTGAATTTGTTTTTGGCGGCGACGTTTTGAGTCATGCCTTCATATAGTCCATGAAGACTGTCTATCAAAAGGATCTCATTTTTTTTAAGGGTTAGTTCATGCGCATTAAGCCGTCTCTTGCCGGTCTTGAAATTATAATGTGGGGTTAAAACTGTTTTGCCCGCAAGTAACAGTTCCAGGTGTTCATTAATAAGTTTGAGATCGAGCGCCTCTGGGGTTTCGTAGTCATAATCACCGAACTCATCTTTCGGATGAAATTCCAGATCGTAGAAGTAATGGTCAATGTTTATGGCTTTAAGGTGTACGCCGGCGGTTTTGAGCCGTTCGCTCAGTTTTATTGTTGCAGTGGTTTTGCCCGAAGAAGAAGGGCCGGCAACAATCGCTATACGGATATTCTTCAAGTCTTCGAGTATTTTTACTGCAGCCAGGTTAATCTCGTCTTTATATCGTCTATCTGCTTCCTTAACCAGGTCGGGGAACTTACCGCCTTTTATGATTTTGTTAAGAGCAGGTACGGAATCGCAGCCGTGATCTGTATTCCATCTGAGAACTTCATATATCTTTTTGTACGGCACATTATCTGTTACTTCAAACTGGTAAGCGCGCGCGGCGCGTGCCATGGCGCGTTGATGACGATAAATAATATAGTTTCGGGCTATTCGTGTGAGACGGCTATCCATCAGTACGTTTTCGACAACATCTTGAATATCTTCCACGCTGGGTATAGTGCCTGCGCTGTAGGCGGCAACCAGCGCGGCCTCCACTTTTTCGGACATGGATTCGGCGATTTTAGGGTTGGGCTTGCCGGTTGAGGCCGTGGCCTTGAGTATGGCGGTTGAGATGCGGCTTCGGTTGTACTTAACAATACTGCCGTCACGTTTAATGATTTTTTTTATCGGGCAAATCTGTTTCATGAGTGATGTCAGGAATATAAACAGATTGAATGAATATGGAAACCATAAAATAGTCGATCTGGGTAACTATTTATTTGATGCCCAGTGGATGGCGTTTGCAATTATCTGTCGGCAGTTTTTGTCAGCCCAGGTTTTTTCAGGAATATGTCCAAGCTGAAAATAGAATATTTTGCTTTTACCGTACATTCTTGTCCATGCAATCTCTTTGCCGCCGGAAGCTTGCGGGTGATCAGTCTTTAGCACTATATTATTGTCTTCTGCATTATAAGTATTGAGATATAATTCGTCGTTGATTGTGAAATTCGGAATTCCTTCAGTAATGGGGTGGGGTTTTGCTGCTATGACGTTAATATCCGTGTCATGCAGGCATCCTGATTTTTCGTATTTTACACCATCAACTTCATAAGGTTTGTTACGCCAGGCGCCACCAATTATTTTTGTGGATTCTTTCCAGTCGGGTTCTGTAGCAATTGCCTGGTGCAGCGCAATAATTCCAATGCCCTTATCAAGCAATTTGATAAAATTGTCTCGTTGTTCTTTATTGAATTCCGATTTGCGACTCATCATTTGGACCATGACAATAACGTCAAATTCTTTTTCCAAGCCCTGTTTCAGCATATTTGCCGATTGCGGCAAAGACGCGGGAACGACTTCGATATTAGGCAAAGTATTGAACATGTCGACATATGGTGTTATAGGAGAGTGATGCCCTCCGCCGTATGTAAACAGCACGCGAATTGGTTTTGTGTTCTCGGTTTTGACCTGTTTCAGTGTAGAGCAACCAGGACACAACAGCATGATAGAAGCGGCAATTAATGGTAATAGTTTATGTTTCATGCGAGGTAGAATATCAACTCAAGGATAAAGAGTCACGTATGAAAAGTCGGTATAGAACCGAAACAATCAGGCACTTTCGATTTGGAGGCTGAATTCCTTTGCGCAATATTACTGTCACTTGATTAAATATAGCAACATTTCTTGCCAGAAAAAGTTATACATTTCTTCCCCATTGTCTTTGCTCAGCTTCCATTTCCAGATGGGATCGGTAAGGATCATGATAACTCGCCCTTTACCATGTTGCCCGGCAACAATAACGGGGTAGTTTTTGTTGAGATTTAAAATGCTGGCGATTACTGTTATGTTCTTCTTTTGGGTAGATGAGCCATGATAAAAAGACAAGAGTTCAGGCGGTTCTGAAAAGTTGGAGAATGGGTTAAAGCCATTGGTTTTTTGTAAATCGTTAAACCCCATTTTGAAACGGCCTTCTTCATGATAAAGTACATCCTTGAATACAATAGGGAGAAGCGCTTTAAGTGATGTAGATGAATATCCGTTGGGTCCTAACGTTTTCTGAGTTCCAAGCACAATAAGCGAACCACCGTTTTCAACAAAAGAAACTACATTGTCTGCATGCTTAGCCCCCAGTTCTTTGGCATTCAATTCTCCAAGAATAATCAGATTGAATTTAGAAGAAAGTTGTTCCCAGAGCTTCTCCGGAATAATGCCTTTAGTATTCTGTAATAAAGTTTTATCTCCGAAAATATATGCGACTATCATTC
>JBHORK010000169.1:0-3177 GCA_042565725.1 Verrucomicrobiota bacterium | reverse complement strand
AAAGTCAATAAAGAAGGTTCAGGAAAAGAAATTCCTAAGGATACTAAAAAAGTGAAAGATATGATTTATGTCCCCGGCGGCTATTTCCTTATGGGCTGGGAAGGCGAAGATCCGCGGCGCCATGAATTTCCGTTCCGTATTGTTTTTGTGAGTCCGTTTCTGATCGACAAATATGAAGTTGACAACGAGGATTATCGTGATTTTGTTGAGCATGTTAGAAAAACAGGTGATTCATCTGCGGAGCATCCGGATGCTCCGCCTTTAAAGAAGCATGATGCTGAAGGCTGGAAGAAAGAATCATTATCTGGAGACAAACAGCCGGTTGTCGGGGTTGACTGGTTTGACGCATGGGCCTATGCGGCGTGGAAAAAGAAAAGACTTCCTACGGAAGCCGAATGGGAAAAAGCGGCTCGCGGCATGGATGCGCGGGTTTATCCGTGGGGTAAGACGGAACCAGGCAAGTGCGCGGTGAGCTGTGTGCAGGGCCGAAAATTTCTAGCTAAGGAAATGGACAAGCAATGTCCCAAGAGACCGCAGAAGGCGGATGCAGAGCTGGGATGCAGTTGTATCAGGATTGAGGAAAAAAGGGAGATAGAGCTTTGGTCTTTCACGGAAGAAACCTGGGACGTGGATCAGCACTTCCCGCCGGAAGCGATTGAGATGATTAATATTGAAGAGTTGGAATTGAAAAAGATATATGAGAGCCCATATGGGGTTATGCATATGGCAGGGAATGCTGCGGAGTGGGTAAGTGATTACTATTCCAAGACATACTATGGGTTGGCGCCAGTAAAAGATCCGCAGGGACCGGAAGAAGGACGGAATCGTGTGTATAGGGGCGGTTCATATCTCAGCAAGGAAAATGATGAACTTACCACATATAACAGGTCTTATTCTGATAACAGGACACGATCAGGCTGTGACCATAATGGCCGTCCCTTTATTGGCTTTCGTTGTGCAAAGTCTATCGGCGTTGTAAAGTCAATAAAGAAGGTTCAGGAAAAGAAGAAGTATGAAGGGCCTGAAATGACCTTTGATGAATTGATGAAAGATCTTGATCCCAAGGAAGAAGAAAAAAAAGAACCAGAAGTAGAGAAGGTAGAGCAAGAAGAGAAGATAGAGAAGATAGAGAAGATAGAATTACCGCGGAAAATCGTAAAAACATGTGCAACATGCAGAAACACCGGCAAGTGCCAATCCTGCAAAGGTACAGGGAAGCCGCCGTCTCCTAAGAAAGGAAAGAAAGGCGCGGCGCAACCCACTGTCAGGCGAATGGGGCAGAGTTCGGCTCGCGATCCCGTGTGCGGGGCATGTAAAGGGTCCGGATTATGTCACGTATGCAGGAAGATGAAGCGCTGAGAACGAGAGTAGATAGTCTATCTGTAAACAAATGAGTTAAATAGTTTTTCAGTATCGACTATTTCAGTGTTTTACGACGGGCACGTTTTTTTGTCTTGGACTTGGCATGGTTCTTTTTGCCTTTACGGGTCTTCTGCTGTGATGCATTTCTTTGCTCAAGCGCTTTTTCTATTGCTTCCACCGGCGCTGTTTTACCGCGTAGCTCGTAGAGAAACCGTGACGCAATTGTACCCACACGTTGTCCGTAACGAGCACGGCTCGCCGTGTAGGTCAGAATGAGTCGGCGCTTCGCACGCGTAATGCCAACGTATGCAAGTCGGCGCTCTTCATCAATAGTACCTTCTTGAACCGACCTCAGGTGCGGAAGAAGTCCCTCTTCCATGCCGACCATATACACCTGCTCAAACTCAAGCCCCTTCGCTGAATGGAGAGTCATCAACATTACTTTGCCGTTTTCTGAATTATCCTTGTCTTCATTGTTGTCATCAGCATTCAAGGCCAGATCCTCAAGGAAACTGCTGAGAGTTGCGCTGTGATTGTGTCGTACGTGTATTTCAGCCATGTTCATAATTTCGTTTACGGCATCCCAACGCTTTGTTCGCGTTTGCTCGTCAGGATAGCAGCGCTTGATCTCGTTATCGTAGTTGACGGCGGCAAGAAGCCGTTTCACCAGTTCGACGAGTTTCGGGCCTGATCTAAGATCACCCAGCGCTTTGAGGGTGTTAAGAAACTTGCCGGCAGCGGCCACGGCGCCGGCATTGAGTTCTGGAAACTCACTGCCGCGTTCGAGAATACTGGATAAAGACAGACGCTTCTTCGTCGCGAGCGCGAGCGCTTTTTTAACTGTTGTAGCCCCAATGCCGCGCGGCGGCACATTGATGACACGAAGCAGGGAGAGCTCGTCGTCAGGATTGTCAACCAGTCTCAGATATGCCAGAACGTCGCGAACCTCCTTGCGGTCGAAAAATGACATCTCACCCACGAGTGTGTAAGAAACATTTTTCTGACGGAGTTGCATCTCAAAGAGGCGTGGCTGGACCTGCGTGCGAAAGAGAATAGCGAAGTTACCAAGTGGCACTCGATCCTCACATACGCGGCGCATGATGTCATCCACAACAAACTCAGCCTCGTTCTCTTCATCCATGAGCTTGGTTGTCGCGATGGCGTCACCACTCCCTATCGCGGAACGCAGCAGCTTCTTGTGTCGTGAGACATTGTTGACGATTAGAGCGTTAGCACCCTTTAGGATTTCGTTTGTTGACCGGTAGTTGGTTTCCAGCCGAACCACAGTTGCTTCAGGAAAATCATCACCGAAATTCAGAATCTTTGATATATCCGCGCCGCGCCAGCCATAGATGGACTGATCATCATCGCCGACGACACATACGTTGCGATGTTTCTCACCGATCCGCTTGACGATCTCGTATTGCGGAGCGTTAGTATCCTGATATTCATCAACAAACAGATAATTATAGCGTTTTCGAAAATGTGCACATGTCTCTTTGTCCTGCAGCAACTTCACCATATAGAGAAGCAGATCGTCAAAATCGAGCAATCCGCTGGCACGAAGCCCCTCATTGTATCGCGCATAGGCACGGCCGAGGTTGGCTTCCCAGTCATCATCCGATTCCATGAGCTGTTCGGGGTCGATTAATTGGTTTTTTAAAAGCGATACACGACCCAGACAAACCTTTGGCTGCATGGTTGTCTCCGGAATTCGCAGGTAGCGCAACGCGTTTTTCATAGCCACCAGTTGATCCGCCGCATCACAGATGGCAAAGTTCTTTCACGAACAAGGCTGCGGGCGAGATGAAGGCC
>JBHORK010000168.1:0-3185 GCA_042565725.1 Verrucomicrobiota bacterium | reverse complement strand
TTACGGTCGCCCTTATGCGGGCTGGAATGTTGATGATGTTGAAGTTTTAGGCGATCATGGAGGCATAAGACGAAGCTGTGTTCCTGGCAAACGTGACTGAATCGGCAAGGTTCGCGGGATTGGTTATGCTGCAGCTCCATCTTGCTATGTGCTGATCGCCACCGCCGCTGTCATGCCCGCCACCCGTAAGACGCGTATTAACTATGCGTATGAAGGAATTGGATCTGTTTGAACCGGCTTCAAGCGTATAGTCCGCTCCATTGGTCAGCGTTACCGTTAGAGTGTCCACCGGCATTGTAAAGGAGCCGCGCTGAACTTTGAAGTCCATCAATGTGGTCGTAAAGCTGTCCGATGCGGCCCAAGCACCGCCTGCAATGTTCGTCGCACAGAAATTATAGTAGTACGTTGTATCCATACCCAAACCTTCGACAGGATAACTGAAAGCTCCTTCGTTCACCTGTGACAGCAATCCCGTATTGCTCCACTGTGCAGGGTCTGTTCCGCCATCAGTTGTGCCCCAATAGACATAAACATCCGCCTCCATTCCGTCAGACAGTGTACCGTGCAGTTGCGCCAAAAAGCCGCCAATATCTGTTGCCGCGCTGCTGGTAACAACGGGCACATCCAGACCTCTTCCCTGCACCCTGAATGTATACGGATTCTCATCAGGATCATCATTGGCTATCGATACTTCGACAGTCTTTACTCCGGCATCCAAAGGCTCAAACCTTACGGTAAAGATTTCCGTAGAAAGGACATCCACCTGAGCCGGGGGCTGACTTATCACCGTAAAATCGTTAGTATGCCCGGTTAACAACACTTTCGGTGTTCCAGTCAGCTGCAACTCCAGAAAACCCAAATTGTTTATCACAAAAATCTGGTCACTCGACTGACCGAGTGCCAGATCGCCATAGTCTGTACCGTCACCAACATCCGGCACATTGTCGCCATCAACTATTTCCAGACCGTCTCCGCTCATCGCCATCTCAGGAACAACGCCAAAGCCCTGCACTGTGAAAGCATACTGATTCTCATCAAAGTCATCATTCAGTATAGAGACAATAGCAGATCTTTCCCCTGCGGCTATCGGATCAAATTTAACTGTAAAGGTCGTACTGGCACCAACTCCGACCGTAGCAGATGGCTGGACAGTTACCGTAAAGTCGTTAGTATGCCCTGTCAGGCGCACTGTAGGTATGCCTACCAGGTTAAGTACATTTGTTCCACTGTTGGTTACTGTGAAAATATGCGACAGGCCTCCGAGACCGAAAACAGCATTACCGAAATCAGTATCATCTGATATTGATGGCGTGTCGTCGCCATCGGCTATTTCTACTCCATTCCCGAACAAATCCATCTCATTCCCCGAATCAGGCGCTGCCATGGGCCATTCAACAACGCTACAGGTATAAGAAAGGTTAAACGCTCGATTTCTTATGATCGTGAGTTCGGAAGCTCCTGTCAGAATCATGTTCAGCTTGGTCAATGTTCCATATTCTCCCATTACAGAACTATTATCCACGGCTGCCAGAGTTGTAATGGATTCCGTCTCTTCCAGAGATGTTCCTGCTGGAAATGGTCTTTTTATATGCTGCACCTTCATCGCTGCTGCCGGATCCGTCTCCAGACTCTCCACTATCCAGGCAATCATCACCTGCCCCTGTTGAGCCCATGGCTGTTTGAATGACACTTCATTTGTAGCGCTAAACCACACCGTGCCTCCTGCCCGGTCAGAACTACTGCCCCGGAACTGAACGTGCATAAATGCCTTGTTCGTTTCAACGGCGGTTATAAGCTCCACTTCTATATTGGGAGCATTGGCTACTGTATGTTCCACCCTCTGTACATCACTCCATTTGATTCCCGTAAACTCCACCACCGAATAACTCAGACTCCCGCTTCTACCTGCTGAGTTCCTGCGAAATACAGGTCGCCTTGATGAGTCCAGTTCGGCAGTATACACCCCTTTACAACGAACATAATTTGAGTCATTGGCTGCCTGCCCTGTTATAAACACCACAACCCTGTTTGTGTCGGATATATCGGACAGTTCCGGCCCTGTCACAATAGATGTCGATGACGGCACAGAAAAGGACCCTTGCCCCCTCACAATCATCTCATTCAGTCCGCCGGGATCTCCAATATATTCGATCACCTCCCATGTCAGTGCGCAACTCGACCCTGAATGAAATCTTTTTACATCCACAGAAGTGAGCAGGTTTTCGGGATTGTCTATCCAGGCATCATGTTGTCGGGAACTCGAAGCATCCGTACCGTTGGTGGAACCGCCGCCACTCAGTTCTGTATTCACCAGCCTTATGAAAGCATTGGATATTGTCGAAGCAGGCGTCAGCAGATAATCCACTCCATTGACAAGCGTTACCGTTGTCGAACCGTTTGGTATTACTGCCGACCCGCGGCAAGTCTTGAAATGCAGTAATTCTGTAGTCAGCGTTGTAAAGCTGCCGGATGTACCCCAGGCGTTTCCTGCAATATTTTCCACATAAAACGTATAGAAATATTCTGTATCCGCATTCAATGTATCGATAGGATAACTGAACGCACCTTCATCTACCTGTGTGAGCAGTCCTGTATTACTCCATTGTGCCGGATCTGTCCCTCCATCGGTTTTGCCCCAAAAAACATAAACATCAGCCTCTACACCATCGGTCAGAATCCCCTCAAGCTCCGCCCTAAAGGGTTTTATATTTGTTGCAGAACCGCTGTTGACAGAAGGAATATCAATAACTCTTGCCTGCAGCCCGAAATCGTAAGAGTTTTCGTCAGCATCGTTATTGGCAATAGACACAGTGGCTGATCTGATTCCTGCCGTTGTCGGATCAAACTCCAGTTCAAAAGTCGTACTTTCATCCGCTGCAAGAGCGGTGGTTGACGGCTGGCTTTTTACCGTAAAGTTGCCCGTATGCCCGGCCAATTGCACTATAGGGCTACCTGTAAGATTAAGAGCTGCTATGCCTTTGTTGGTTATGGTATATACCCGGGAGACAGCGGCGACACCCAGCGGGATATCACCTAAATCCGTCCCTTTAAACTCAAGGACATTGTAATCGCCGTCATAAAGCTCCTGACCGTTCGTCCATGCAACTGCCATCTCCGGACCGCTTACAATATCGCCTAAAACTTCAACATCATCAACATTCCAGCCCGCATAAGGGCGACCGTAA
>JBHORK010000167.1:0-3187 GCA_042565725.1 Verrucomicrobiota bacterium | reverse complement strand
ATAGAAGAACGGGTATGGCATCCCACACAAAAGATGAAGCGACGCCGTGATGGAATTTCTACGATAAATACCAAGAGTTTAAAGAAGAATTTAGAGATCTGCGCGAGAAATACAACGACAGATACCCTGACAACGAATACTCAGGTTATCCCTCAACCAGCCACGATTAAAAGCTGCCACCCCAATCCGCTGATCTCAGGGGTTTTGATTTAGTTCCTTCTTGATTTGGCTTATTCTCTTCGATAAGCTGATTTTTATGCGAAAACGCTGCTATGTTTGTCGGTGTAGGCATTCATAGAAAATAAGTTCTTGTCAATTACTATGAACTAAACTTTCGGGGGATTGTGTCTTGAAGCGAATTTTGTTAGTTGTTTATCTCGTTTTAGCTTTCTTTAGTATACTCCATGTTTCGAACGCTGCTACAGCTGAAGATATATTCAAAAGAACATCTGCCAGTATTGTGCTTATTCGGGATATTGAAAGCCACGGTTCGGGAGTAGTTCTTAGCAGCAAGGGGACCATTCTTACAAGTTATCATGTTGTAAACACTCCGCTACCTCTTGAGGTTTCTGCCGAAGTGATTAAAGGCGGACGACGCGCAACAATGATATTCAAAGAAGTTGAAGTAGTCGGTGTTCATAAAGAATATGATCTCGCAATGATTAAAGTGAAGCTGCCTCTCGGAGTGTCTATGAAACCGCTCGCAAAAGCGACTTCCACTCTGGCAACAGGTGCCGCATGTTTCGTGATAGGTAATCCTGGAGGTTCCGAAGGGCAGGCTTTGAGAAATTCTATTTCAACCGGAATCATCAGCGCCAAAGAACGAGAAATCGAGGGGAAGAAATATATTCAGACAACAGCCGCAATTAACCCAGGCAACTCGGGTGGTGCGCTCGTTGATAGGTTTGGCAAACTTGTGGGGATTATTGCGTTTATAATAACCGATACAGAGGGAATAGGATTTGCAATACCAATAAAAGGAATACCATCTTCTTCTTTTGTGAAGCCCTCGGATCGTAAGGGCGATGTTAAGAAGGGGTTGGAGTATGAGAAAATTGGGGAGCAGTGGTATATTCAGGCCCAGCGTTCAACAGGAGAAGCCAGGGAATTTGCTTTGGCTATGGCATATATGGCTTACCGTCTTTGCCTCACGGAACTGCCCAACAGTTCGGCACCATACAATAATCTTGGTAATATATATGTTGATACGGGAGAACACAAAACCGCTAAGATCTTTTTTGAAAAGGCTCTTGAGCTTGAGGGTGGGAGCTCTCCTCTTTATTTAAAAATGCTTGGGATATGTGAGCAGGCTTGTGGAGACGTTAAAAAGGCTAACGTGTTATGGAAAAAAGGGCTGCTTTGTACAAAAGAGGACGACATTAGAGGAGAGTGTGCGGAAAACCTTGCGATAAGCGCTATTAATGATGAGAACTATGCGGCTGCATCCTATCTTGTGAAGTGGGCTGATTCTCTTGGTAAGGCCAGGGGGTCGCGAGCACCTGTACGAATTAAGATTATGCAGGACTCCGTTAACCATCTTAGCGACAAACAATACAAGTATATTTCTGCAAAGACTACAGGCTTTTCTTTTGAAGGGATGGTTTCTTTTAGAAAGGGCAGTGTGAAAGCTGTTTCTTCGACAGCCGCAGTTGCTCCTAAAGCAGAAGCCCCGAAAGCAGTGGTCGTTCCAAAGAAAATATTCGAGACGGCTTTAAAGGGCGCTCCTGATCCTGGTTTTGAAGGGCTTAAAAAGAAAATGCCCGAGACTCCAACCGATTGCCGTCCTGCATATGGTGGTGTTTACCTGATAATGAAGTTTCCTGAAATGAAGAAGCTGGGTGTTTTCAATATTGCTCATTGTAAGTTTGAGAAATATATTCCGCTTCCGGCATCCAATTGTATATATGCCGCGGGTGGAACATTGCTAATTGTATTTGATCCCAACCAGAAGCTGTTCCAAGTATATGATCTTGTAGCTTTTAAGCGTACTGCTACTAAGATGAGTCGGATACAGGGATATCTTACAGATATCAATATGGGCCTTTTTGAGCCTAAAAAGGCTTTTGTTAGCTGGGCAGATGGTGCAACTGCTCTTGACCGCCGCAACTACGGCCTGCTTGAGATTCCGAGCATGCAGATTACGCCGTTTAAGACCAAAGAAAGATTTCGGAACACAAGTTATCGTGACCAGATACACGTTCGTGTTGATGAACGTTTAACCAGATTTGTTTCATGGTGCACCAGTCATTCTCCTAGCGGTTTTATCTGTGGAAGTATCTCTGGACTTGATGTGACCCAAAATTACGAACACTCCTCTTTTGGTAGCCTTTCTCTTATTCCTGATAAATCACGAATAATTTCTTCGAGAGGCAAGATATTGGACACAAAGGGCGGTACACGGCATGATTTCAAAGAGAGTGGTTCTGTTCTTTTTGCAGTAACTGGCGCGAACTTGCTTCTCAAGGTTACTGGAGACAAAGTTTCTATAATTGATGCAATCAACCTTGCAGAACGAGGCACCCTAACATTACCTTTTAAGATGAAATCTTCAACGTGGAACAAAGATGATTTCACGACGGACCGCTTGGTCTTTGCATCTGCACACCTTAACAGGGCTGTGTTTATAGATAACGCGACACAGCAGATTGTTGTGCACAAGCTGTCTAGTTCGGCTGTTGACACCAAGATTCTTGCTGAAGAACTCCAGGGTGTAAAAGCTGGAACAAGTTGGACAAGAAAATTGGATTATCCTGCAGGAACCAAGATTTTGGTTGAAGACGCTCCATCCGGGGTAAAGCTTGATTCTAAAAGCATGACACTCTACTGGAAGATACCTTCCGTAACAGAAGCAGGCAGCCATATGATTCTGCTAAGCGTAACTGAGCCAGGTAAAGAAGAAGTTTACAAACGGGTCTCCGTTACAATCCGATGATAGAAGAATACGACCGATAATATTTCTTAAACCTGAGAAAACTGCGTTTTTGCAAGGTTTGACTCGCCGATTCCCGTCGGCTCGGTCCTGCGGACTTGCACCTGCGGTGCACTCCTTCTCGGGCATCCCATGCCATCGTAGTGCCGCTTCGGGAACCCTCGCAAAAAATATGCGTTTTTTGCAAGGTTTCCCGGCATACAGGATTTTTTATTTACTGATAGGAATTTGCTTTTAGCATCATCAATCACATTACCC
>JBHORK010000166.1:0-3253 GCA_042565725.1 Verrucomicrobiota bacterium | reverse complement strand
GAACCTGTCACGCCTTCTGCTTGAAGACCCCCTTTTACTCCGCTTTCGCTCCGGTTGCGGAGTCCTCCGAAGCCTTGGCGTAGGAGGATGGTCGGGGCGGGCAATGGGAGTACATTCGGGGTCCGGCGGGAGCCGGACAGGGTAACGGGTCTTCAGGCAAAGATGATGACACCTCCGGTGGCGGCATCTTTGCGGGTCTTATTACGTAGTGTTAAATCAAATAAAAAAGATTTGTTTTTCTTTGTCTTTTATTTCGATGACCCCGTTTCGTTCACAAAGCCTGAAAAAATCTTTCTACTCACAGAAAGAAGAACGCAGGCAAATATGACAAAAAACATAAAAAAGAACACCACAATTACCGCAACATACAAAAAGAACCCTAAATAGTCAGGGTGAATACCTTTGTCAGCAAATCGTTCCACAAACACAGATAGCAACCAAATAGCACCTCCGCTAGAAAAAGCAAGAACAAGGACATGTACAATGCTCTCTGTAGTGCTTCTCGCTTTAAGAATCGAATCCTTCGCCCAAGCCAATTCACCTTGATTATTTTCATTAATCAACTTATTCATTACCAATCTTTTATAAGCCGCCAATAGCCTCTTAATACATTAGTTAAAAGCCCAACATCAATTTGAACAATAAAATTCTTAAGCTCATACGCTGGAGCACCCGAGGGTAAATGTTTTCCTAAAAACGATTGCATGGTTCCTGCCATTACCGAAAACCCGATATATGAAACAAATTCAGTAAAACTCATTTCTGTTTCATCTACAATTTCTGTTCCAAAATCAATAATTAAGTTCTCTATAACACCTCCCCAGAAAGGCGATTTTAAAGCCATATAGCCTCCCACAAAACCAGCGATAAACCCTATTAAAAATGCTCTCCAAGTACTAAGAGGTTTTTCAGAAAACCTATTTGTAGATGCATTAAAGAAACCGACATAAAGTCCCTTAACTACAGCAACTATCATTTGCGCTTTTCTAGCAAGAACAAAAACTTTCAGAGTATTATACGCCCTAACAATGCCCTTTATTAAACTTGCAATACTAAGCTCAGAAAGAGACATCTCCCCACTCGGATCGATATTATTTACAGGCTCAGCATGGCAATACGCATATTTATGAAGGCTCTGCGGGTCGTATAAGTTGCCCTGGTACGGGTCGAGTCTATTAAACCTACCGTTGGACTGAATGGCCAGTTTACAAAAATCCCCGTTGCGAGGTTTTTTGCTCGCTCTGTGAAGGCTTTAAGAATTTGTCAAAGATCAAAATTTGCGTAATATTTACGTTAAATCGCCTACCAAATAAGTGGCTCCATAAAGACTGCCATGCATAGCAATTGCCAAAACAAGTACAACCCAATGTAGACATTTCCAGCAACACACATTCGTGTAGGTGTTGATCTCTTAGATAGCGATAGAACTGTCATGAGACACGAGAAGAAGATAATAGCACTGAGCCAGCCAAGGCTATTCCACCTAGCAAGAAAGAACATTCCTAACGTCTTCGATGCATCATGCGGGAGGTTCCGAAGAACGAATTGATAAGTAGCGGGCATTACGAACAGAGACACAAGAGCGGTGACGAACCAAAGAAACAAGATCAGGACGCACGAGATATTGAGAGAACGGTCAAGTCCCGAATTTATAGATTTTTGTATATTATCTTCCATGTTTCAATTTCATAATCTCAGAATATTCTGGGTGAGTCGAATCAAAATTGTCCATAGCATCTCGGATTTCTTCAAATTCGTCCTGCGCATCATCTTCATCACTCTTCCTGCCAGTTGGATTTAGTGATGAGTGCTGATACTCAGCATAAATCATTAATAGAAGACGTAAAACTTCTGAGTCAGGAATTGGAATGCCCGGTTTAGTCGGATCAGCAAGAGTAAAAATGTCTCTTCGAATGTATGCATTACTGTCCCATGGCCCAAAATTTAGGTGATATGCAAAAGCATCTAACCCACTGTCTCGAACCCATTCTGATCCGGCTTGCGTGAGAAAGAAAGCTGAAAAAGCATAACACTCTAAATCGACGCTGAACTCATCCATAATATCATGCTTTTCGTTACTTGGTCCCCATCGAACATGAATTTCGTGTGTCAGTCTTTCGAGCAATCCGTTCCAAGCACGCTCATCATCTAATGACTCAAGTGAGCCAGCAGTAAGCGTTCCACCGATTGGTAATGCATTAGCTGTAATACCCGCAGCAATCAAACCGCGCCGCGTCTGTAAGAGCTTAGGGACAATCAAAGCGGAAAGAATACCGATAACAAGAACAAGCGTCATCTTCCCTGCGATAGTTAGCCCCAATCCGCTCGGATCAACGTTCATCACGGGGTTGCAATGAGCATACGCATACTTATGCAGACTCTGCGGGTCGTATTTGTTGCCAGAGTATGGGTCTAGTCTGTTAAATTGACCATTGGACTGAACGGCCAGTTTACAAAAATCCCCGTTGCGAGGTTTTTTGCTCGCTCTGTGCGTGCTTTAAAAGCGGCAGTTAAGTTTATCAAAGAACAAAAATTCTTAATTAGCTATTTAGGGACTTGGCTCTAATTGCTCCTCTTTAATTCGACGCAGATCGAACAGGCCTATCTCATTGATTTTGGATTTATCCATCTGTAACTCTGAGACATTGTCCCCCTTCGAATAAATAAGTAATTTAAATGTCTTTTTAGCTGGATCCCATTTCAAAAAAGATCCTTCCCATGGCACTCCATTAGAATAATAACCTTCCGTTAACAATTCACCTTCATCAGTCCATCGCTGTATTTTCCCATTAATTCTTCCTTGGGCATATTCACACTCAAGAACTTTTTTGCCGGCTTCCGTCCATATAACTCCTTTGCCATGCATTAAAGAATCTTTGTAATCAACTTCCTCAGAACGTTCACCATTAGAATACCAGTATCTACTCTTCCCTTCAATATGCCCGTTAACATATGTATCTATTGAACAAAGCTGTCCATTCTCATGGAATCTAATCATGGGACCATGTTGCCTCCCTGAAATGGTCGTGTGCTGCTTCTTGAGATTGCCATTATCATAATACTCAAACTGAACGTTTGTTTTTTTTCCGCAAGAACAAACACAACAAATGATAAATATTCCTACTATAAATCTATTCCTCATACCTTCATCCCTTCAAACACATAAATGTAATTATTTTATTGTCCATGCTGGATTCAGAGGTATAACCGAAAGTTGTGGATTTGAAAAAATGAGCGTATCCTAAAAATATCA
>JBHORK010000165.1:0-3255 GCA_042565725.1 Verrucomicrobiota bacterium | reverse complement strand
TCTTAAGCCGATGGGGGAAAAGGGATCGCAGGTAATAGTTAATGGGAAGCCGATAGGAAATTTTCCCGCAAAAGATTATTACAAGATGAAAGACTCCGTTAAACAGTCCGCGTTTAAAGCGTATGATCGGATATCGAAGAAATATGATCTTATAATTCTGGAAGGAGCTGGGAGCCCCGCTGAAATAAATCTGATGGAAGAAGATTTTGTAAACATGGCAATGGCAGAATATGCCGGAGCGGGTGTTGTGCTGGTTGCCGATATTGACAGAGGCGGCGTATTTGCGAGTATTTACGGCACGGTATCTCTTTTACCTGAAAAATACCGTAAACTTATAAAAGGCATTATTATTAACAAATTCCGTGGCGATCAGGATCTGCTTGAGTCCGGAATTAAACAGATAGAGCGATTGACAGGTATCCCGGTTCTGGGTGTTCTGCCGTTTATCAGGAATCTAAGAATCGAAGAAGAGGATTCGCTGGGTCTGGATGGCCGCAGTGAAGAACAGGATGCGATCCTGGATATTGCTGTTATAAGACTTCCTCATATCAGCAACTACACTGATTTTATGGTTTTTGAAAATACGAATGGTGTTTCACTGCGGTATATTGCCGAAGCAGATGAGGCAGGATCGCCTGACATGTTTATTATTCCGGGAACAAAGAATACCAGAGCCGATTTGCAGTTTCTGCATGAATCCGGCTGGTCGGATCGGCTGACGGAAGCTGTTTCGCGCAAAATTCCTGTTATCGGTATTTGCGGTGGTTACCAGATGCTGGGCAGCAGGGTAGTGGACCCTTCCGGCGTGGAAGGGGAAAAGGGTTGTGATATCGGGTTGAATCTTCTGCCTGTAACGACTGTGCTTGAGCCGCGTAAGGAGCTGGCACAAGTTGAAGGTCTTACGACAAAAGAATTTATCTTTGCGAAGCCGGGTACCTCTTTCAAGGGTTATGAAATACATGCAGGCCGGACGACAGCCACAATTTCTGATGATCATTTTCTTATTGTTAAACAGAGGTTAGGCGAAAAGGTCGAAGGGAAAGCAGGTTCAATTTCGGAAAACGGTCTTGTGTTCGGTTGCTATATTCACGGTTTTTTTGACGCACAATCCCTGCGTTGTCAGCTTCTTGACTGGTTATGTAAACGTAAAGACATTAAACCGCTTAACTGGGATTTAGAAGATTCTGAAGCTGAATTCGATCGGCTGGCTGATATTATGGAAGAGAAGCTGGAATTAGCGAGTATAGCCTCATGAAAAATATAAATAATGGAGAAAAGTTCTTTTGTTCATGGAGCGGCGGTAAGGATTCGTGTCTTGCTCTGCACAGGGCGTTTGACGCAGGAGCTGTGCCGAAATACCTGCTGACAATTATTCATGAAGATGGAGAACGTTCGAGGTCGCACAGTATACCTGTTGAAGTTCTGCAGGCACAGGCAGACAGCATGAAGATACCATTGATAACAAAGCCCGCAGCATGGAGTGAATACGAGGATGTTTTTATAGGCGCTTTGCGTGAAATCAGAGAAAAAGACATAACTTGCGGAGTGTTTGGCGATATTGATTTTATCCAGCACCTGGAATGGGAGGAAAAAGTTTGTAAGGCGTCTGACATGAAACCGTATTTACCGTTATGGAAATGCGGGCGTCGTGAGCTTGTGGAAGAATTCCTGACGATTGGTTATAAAGCCATGATTGTAACTGTTAATACCAGGATGCTGGACGGTAAATATATCGGTGAAGAACTCAGCAAAGAGCTTATAGGCGAATTTGAAGGTATAGGCATAGACCCATGCGGAGAAAACGGGGAATACCATACCGTCGTTTTTGACGGACCGTTATTCTCCGAGAAGCTGCTTATAAAGAAAAATGGTATTGTGCATAAAGACGAATATGTCTTTCTTGATTTTTCACTTTAAGAGCTTTAACCGCAAAAAGCCACGCTACAGCGTGGTGAACACAAAACTTGTCCCGCAGGGCGGGAGATAAAAAATCATCTTAATTTTTATCTGCGTCTATCTGTGTTAATCGGCGGTTTCAATTCTTTACTGCTGCAATAAGTGGGCTGGGTTACAAGCTTGCTTTAATGCCGGCATAACCCGATAGGCCGGGAGTGCCGTAGCCGGTAACTTCTTCGTAGTCCTCATCAAGCAGATTGTCTATTCTTCCGAATATTTCCAGGTGATCGTTAACAGCGTATGATGTTGCTATATTAACGAGCGTGTAGTCGGATAATTCGGAATCAAGCGACATGAACATGGAAGAATCGTAATACCTGTCGTCACGTTCGCCCACGTAAATAAGGTTGATGTTGATCATTCCTCTTTTTGTCCATTGCCAGTTTGCGCCTGCTGAACCGCTGTGTTTAGGGCGCCGGATCAGGTTGTCGCCGGTATCTTTGTCTTCTGTTTCCAGGTAGGTATAATTTGCTGCTATGGAAAGGGAATCGCTGATTTTCATGTTAGAAACCAGTTCGACGCCTTTAGTCTCTGCTTCGGAAATATTTTGATATCCGACAACGAAATCGATCATATCTTCATAATTGTTCTGGAAGTAAGTTATGCCGACAAGCATTTTATTACTGAGCAGTTCTTGTTCAAATCCGGCATCCCAGCTTATGATTCTTTCGGGCTCGAGATCTTCGTTGCCGATGGGGCCCCACATGGTCGCTGGAGCGTAAAGCTGATAGAGAGAAGGGGTTTTGAATCCGGTTCCGTATGTGGCCTTTAAGCGCGTTCCTGTTCTTTTGATTTTGTATACGGGCGCAATTCTATAAGTTGCTTCTTCATCAAAGTCTTCCCGGCTGTCAAGTCTTGTACCGAGAGTAACATTACATGCGGATGACAATCTTAATTGGTCCTGCGCGAAAATGCTGATTGTATCTGTCGAAACTTTCGAGAATGAATCAGACTCTCCTTCTTCAGTCTCAAATTCCAGGCCCGCAGTGAGGATTCCCGCCTTATCGAGATAGATGTCGTTTTGCCATTCTGCTTTAAGCATTTGCGAATCAAATTCTGATTCTCCCCATGCGCTTTCAGATGTTCGGTCATGTGTGGCCACGGAAACCCCGATATTTTGACGCCAAACGGAATCGAACAAGTCGATATGTCCTTTTGATCCAATGAGTAATGTTTTTCTTGAAGAAAGATTGTCAGGCGCATCTCCGCCCGGTCCTCCCGAGGCATCGAACTCGTTTTCAGAATCAAGATATCGAAGGAAGAAATCGACTTTCAGGATTTCAGAAGGGGTTAACCCGA
>JBHORK010000164.1:0-3325 GCA_042565725.1 Verrucomicrobiota bacterium | reverse complement strand
GTTTTTCTTTGACGCCGACTACATAATAGACTTTCCCTGTTTTTTGTGGCTTTGCTGATAAATTGAATTCGCAGGAACAGGCAACTTCATTATTCAGATACCACAAAAAACAGGGAAAGTCTATTATGTAGTCGGCGTCAAAGAAAAACTACCGGAAATTACAAAACGCTTTGGGCTTTCAACAAAACACATAATGCGCGTTAACAACATCAGCAACCCTGACTGGATTCACGCGGGCGACACAATCATTTTATGGCCCGCCGTAATTGAACATACAGTGGCAAAGGGCGAGTGGTTGATAAAAATCGCCAGAGAATACGAAACCACTGTTGGCGCTATTAAAGAAATCAATAATTTGAAAAGCAGTAAGCTACACATAGGACAAAAGCTCATTGTTCCCGCAAAGATTTATTGATTAAATGTCATCAGTCAAATAGTATTTACTTAATGCCAGACATACAAAACAAACATCCCCACAGGTTTTCGCTGACATCACGTGGCGCACGCTATCATTTCAAGATAGGTATCGCATTAATCACAGTTATTCCCCTTATTGCTCTCTATATTATTCTAACAGCTGACTTCTGGAGAAACTGCGACAATGCTGACTGCTGGCGTCTTGCGATTTGTTTCTTTCTTTTTATAGGAGGCATAGCCGGCTATATCCTCCTCAGGAAATATCCGATAAATATAAGAAAAATAAGAGAACATATGGAACATGCGATAAAAGGAGAGTTTCCCGAAAAAATAGATTTGCTTAATAATGAAGTCGACATCTCAACGATACAGAAAGACATGAAGCTCATTCTTGATGAACTCAAGAAAAAGATCAGTATAGCCGAACAGGAAAAACAAAAACTACAAAACCAAACTCTCCCCTCACAAAAACTGGGAAGCCTTCGCACGATGGCATCAGGTATGGCTCATGACTACAACAATATGATCACCGCAATTTTAGGAAACGTTAATATTGTGCTTCGTGATGTTCCGCCGGAATCGTCTGCGAGAAAGAATCTTCAGCAGATTGAAGCAACCGCTTTGCGAGCGTCTGATCTTACCAACCAGATCATGACGTATGCCGACAGAGGCAAGTTTCTCATGGAAAAAATAAACCTTTCAGCCCTGGTCAGAAACATGGAAGACTTACTGAACAGTACAGTTTCAGACAATGTAAATATTATTTATAAAATCGACAGTGATATTCCTTCTATTAATGGCGACTCAACATATATTCGGCAGGTAATAATGAACTTAGTCGTTAATGCGTCAGACGCCACCATTGACAAAACCGGCACTGTTACCGTGTCTACCGGAACAAAATATTGTGGCAGAAAATACCTTGATGAGACCTGCGCGCGGAAGCCGCTTCTGGAACAGAATTATGTTTTCGTAGAAATATCGGATGATGGCTGCGGCATGTCCAGTGACGTTAAAGCAAAAATATTTGATCCGTTCTTTACAACCAAAATCAGAGGTAAAGGAATGGGCCTGTCTGTGGCAATCGGAGTCATCTGTGCGCACAATGGAACCATTAGAGTTGAAAGCGAACCAGACAAGGGCAGCACTTTTACTATTCTTATTCCAACCGATACTAAAACCGACTAACTAACTGCCAAACATATCCATCTGAGAAGAGTTGTTCTTTTTACCTTTGCGCCCGCGCCGCCTTGCGATTTTCGGCTGTCCCGATTCTCCGAATTCACCTTCTTCAAGATTTGCCAGTATTTCTTTTGATCTGTTCACTACTTCCTGCGGAAGACCTGCCAGTCGAGCGACTTGAATTCCGTAACTCTTGTCTGCCGAGCCCTCAACAATCCTGCGAAGAAACACCACCTTGTCACCTTTTTCACGCACAAGCACATTGTAATTCTTTATACCCTTCATCGTCAGCGCAAGATCCGTCAGCTCATGATAATGTGTCGCAAAAAGAGTTTTGGCTTTTATTCGTTCATTATCATGAAGATGTTCTGCCACGGCCCAGGCAATGCTTATTCCGTCAAACGTACTCGTGCCTCTCCCGATTTCATCCAGCACAATAAGGCTTTTTACGGTTGCGTTATTTAGAATGTTCGCCGTTTCCTCCATCTCTACCATGAAAGTGCTGCGTCCACGTGCCAGATCATCACTTGCGCCAACTCTCGTAAATACCCGGTCAACAAAACCAATTTCCGCTTCGCCGGCTGGAACAAATGAACCCATTTGGGCCATAATCACAATAAGCGCAACCTGTCGAATATAAGTAGACTTACCTGCCATGTTGGGACCCGTAATAATAATGATCTGACTGTCGGAACAATCAAGCACTGTATCGTTAGGCACAAATCTTTCCGCGTCCGGCATCTGTTCAATTACAGGATGACGGCCTTCTTTGATCATTATGGCATCATCCCCTGTCATACCGGGCCGGACATATCTTAAAGCAACTGCACGGTCGGCCAAT
Source organism: Verrucomicrobiota bacterium (assembly GCA_042565725.1). Taxonomy (GTDB): domain Bacteria; phylum Verrucomicrobiota; class Kiritimatiellia; order UBA8416; family JBHORK01; genus JBHORK01. The sequence continues at coordinate 885 of JBHORK010000164.1, read as the reverse complement.
GAAGCCAGCACATCCAGCTGAGCCAATGCTTCCGCTGCTTTCTGAATACGCACTGTTTCCGCTGCAATCGAATTTCTTAAATCCAGAAAGATTTCGTATTCAAGTTCAACTGCCCGATCATGCGCGCCAATAATCTTGTTTTCATATTCCTTTAATTCCGGCGTTATAAATCGCTCCGCGTTAACAAGCGTTTGCTTCCTCACATAATCCTCAGGCACTTTATCCGCCTGCCCCTTGGAGACTTCTATGTAATAACCAAAAACTCTATTATGTCTGACTTTTAAAGTCTTGATTCCCGTTCGAGCCTGCTCGCTTGCCTGATATTCTGCCAGCCATTTACGTCCTTCGCTGGCAATTAACCGTAATTCATCAAGTTCCGCGTTGTATCCGCCTCGGATAATACCGCCTTCCATTATTACTGCCGGCGGCTCGTCAACAATCGCTTTTTTGATAAGATCTGTAAGCTGCGGCATGGGTTCTATATCAGCCGCCAGCTCTTTCATCAGAGAAACAGGACGGCCCTCCAGCAGCTGCCTGAACATTGGAAACATAGTAATTGACTGTCCAATACCCGCAGCATCCCTGGCATTGCCGCTTCCTGTGCCAATTCTTGCAATTAATCGCTCCAGGTCCCTGATTCTCCCCAGCTCTTCTCTTAAGCTCCTTAATAATTCACGATCAGAACAAAACGCTGCTACTGCGTCATGACGCTGAATAATTTTCTCAATGTTTGCCAAAGGACGTAAAACCCAATCCCTGAGTTTTCGCCCGCCCATCGCGGTTTTCGTAACATCAAGTACCTTAAGCAGGCTGACAGAACCGCTTCTCCCCCGCATAGGCACAAGATCAAGGTTCGTACTGCTTGATCTGTCCACAGGCCTGTTT
>JBHORK010000163.1:0-3404 GCA_042565725.1 Verrucomicrobiota bacterium | reverse complement strand
CGCTTGAATAATGTTGAAGTCAATATTAATATAATGAAAGTTTGTTTTGTGGAGAATTATGCCTGAATAGCTAACAGCTTTCGCTTCAAGGCTTCCTCCTTCGCTCTGTGAGCTACGGAGGACAAGACGGCTTGGCAAGCAAGACGGCGGGCAAGCTCGACACGGGCAGTCATGCATTTAACCTTTATTACCCATCTGCGAACACGTGTTATGCGTTGCAAAATTTAGATGTGTATGATAGATTTATTATTATGAATGCAGCACTTTCACATGATCGCAAAGATGAAACGATTGAACAGAAGACGATTTGGTTTCGGTCTCTTTCTCTGGTAGAGCGGATGGAGATGCTGTGTTCTTTCACAGACTTAGCCTTAACGGTCAATCCTAAACTTCAGGAGTTACGTCGTGCTCAATCGTCTTCAGGTCGCATTCAAGTCATTTCAGCAACATGATGTGAAATACCTTGTAATTGGAGGCATTGCTTCCATCTTGCATGGTGTGCCCAGGGCAACATTCGATCTAAATCTCTTGATCGAAGCCTCTCCCGAAAACGCACGACGTCTTCTTGATGCATTGCTTGAAGCAGGTCTTGGTACAGCATCTCTGACAAATGTTGAGGATCTGCTCGCAAACGAAATAACCATTTTCAAAGACAAGGTCCGAATTGATGTTCAGACGTCAACCCCGGGCATCACATTCGAAGAAGCGTGGAGCAGGAAGGAAGTTATGAAATACCACGGTCAGGAATTCTATGTCGTCTCGAAAGAAGACCTTGTCTTGTCAAAGCGAGCAGCCGCCAGAGATGTTGATATGGAAGATGTTCGTCTTCTTGAATTACCAAAAACTGGGAATGACGCATAATCTTGCACGTGATTGTCGCCCGTGCCAAATTCTCATGCCAAACGTTCGGAATGTGTGGTTAATAGGAGTGAAATTATGAAAATCGAAGAACTGCCCAAATGGATGAACATTATTCCTGTTTTAATTGGAGTTGTCTTAGCCATTACCGGTATGTATGTGTTTCCCCTTTTGGGGATGAGAAATACTCTGGGACCAATCATTGGTTTGCCAGTTGGTTTTATAATCGGATTTGTCATTTTATCCATTATAGCCAAAAACAAAAAAAGCTAAGACCAGGAAACGGCAGAACTGATATTTGTTCGACTTAGAAGGATATAAGATTTGACAGACAACACGGAATCACAGCGATCTTCGGTGCAGCGGATTTATGAAGAAACAGATCAAAATAGCTTTGTTGTCGCTCTGGGGCGGGATCGCTTTCCCTATCGGCTACCTGCATGAATTGGCAGACGATAAGATCATCCCCATGTGGGGATGGCTCCAGTTCATACTCGGAACCATCATGTTTATCTCGATTTGGGTGTGGTTTCTTCCTGCCTTGGGCTGTGCCAAGATCCTCGGTGTGTGTGACAGATTGTATGAATTGGAAATCATAGCTTTTCCCAAGCATCCATTTGGTTGGATTCTTCCTGCCATTCTCTGGTTTATCATTTTCAATCTGATTGCTTTGGCAATCAGAAAGATCAAACGAAAGAAGGATTTGAACGTGAATTCAAGCATTGAACTTGAGAAGAAGTTGGAAGAATGAAGAAGACAATACATATCATTGTCCTTATGTTTGTCACAGTCTTGGCAAGCTTCGGAGTGGAAGACCCCGACACGACTTCGCTTGAGTCAACCCCTGTTCACGAGCACGGGCGAGAATGGTTCCCAATGGGTGGAATTAAGTATGATTCTGTTACCGGTCTCACCGGTGCAGGCTGCATTCTTTTCCATATTGATAACCCCTTTGCACAGCCAAACGAAGACGGGTTATACATGTGCAGCCATAGCTTTCTTATTTTACAGGTGGAAGCCGGAGAAGGTGGTGGCAAACTTCAGTTCGGAATCGGTGAATGGTATATGGCGGGATGGGTAGCCAAGTTGTCTCTCCTGAGGACATGGAGTGATTCAATGGAGCTGGAACCAGATCAGACGTATCTTGGTGCAGAGGTCCAATTGAATTTCTTTCAGCTCAACGGTGCTGTAGGGGTTTACACCGAACTCGATGGTGATGGTGAAGATGAAACGTTGGTGACTTGGTCGGCTGGAATAGGGTTTTAGGAATTTCACAACAAAATCCTGGATCTTATTGGCGACAGGCCGCCGCTTTCTTGAAGGTTATAACAGCTTGGTATAGAATTTTGTTTGCGAGGTACAGCTAATGTTTGTTTGTCCAAACTGTAGAATTAAATTGGGAAAGCATAAGGGGGCTTGCGGTATTTTCTGGGCCTGTCCAGCATGCAACGGTCGGTCTGCAACTGTAAGTCTTTTGCGAAGAAACATGCCCCGGGAAACTGTCAACACTCTGTGGCAAACGGCCCGGAATGGCGGTTATCCTGAAAAACGATCTTGTCCGGCATGTAGTAACAAAATGACGGAAGTTCCCGTGCCCGGCAAATCAGTTATAGAGTATCTCGATGTCTGTACATCATGTCATTTTGTATGGTTTGATGCGCAGGAATATGAATCAATGCCGGAACTTGAATCAGCCACTACGCCTGAATTTGAGATGCCTCAGGAAATACGTGAGAAAATTGCGCTTCAAAAAATTGATCAGATGCGGAAAGACATGGAAGAGAATAAAAAGACGCCTGATGAATGGTGGAAATTTATTCCCGCGATTCTCGGTATGCCGGTTGAGTATGATGTAAATCCTCTTCGGCGTATGTCTGTTGTGACATGGTTGCTTGCTCTGATTGTTTCTGTTATCAGCATTTTATCTTTTGATAACTTACGGGAAATTGTTAATGAATTTGGTCTTGTGCCGGCAGACCGTTATAAGTTTGCTGGATTAACATTCTTCTCTTGTTTCTTTCTGCATATCGGATTTTCTCACTTGGTAGGCAATATGTACTTTCTTCTGATTTTTGGAGATAACGTGGAAGATTTATTGGGCAAAGTTCGTTTTCTGCTACTGGTTTTTACCGCTACTGTGGTTGGCGGTATATTTCATATTCTGGGAGATCCTTCGTCAGCCATACCTTGTATAGGCGCAAGCGGCGGAATTTCGGGTATTATAGCATATTATGCCTTAAAGTTTCCTAAAGCGCGGCTTGGGTTTCTTTTCTATTTTCGTTGGGTTCGAATGCCGGCGTTTCTGATGTTTCTCTTATGGGTAGTCCTTCAATTGCTTGGAGGCTATACTCAGATTGAAGGAGCTAGCGGTGTTTCTTATCTGGCGCATCTTGGCGGAGCCTCGGTTGGGGTTGCTTTCTGGATTCTTACCAGAAACGAATAGATTCCGAAGCCCCAATAATGAGACAGACCTGTCACTGTCGCCAAGGCAAGAGTGACACGACGAGGGGGAGGGGGAATGACGCGGCGACGCGGCGACACGGGGA
>JBHORK010000162.1:0-3468 GCA_042565725.1 Verrucomicrobiota bacterium | reverse complement strand
TCTGGCCTAATATATTTTATAAAATAACGGCGCCTACGAATTGAGGTTAGTACCTTAAATTCTAATTGTTTGAGTAAAAGCAGCTAAAACAGGTGTAAACCCTCCGCGTTTTTTGGTTTGTTTAATTGCTGTTTTTCTGAGATATGCTACAATAAATTAGTCTAATTATATATATATTGAATGAAAAACAATAGTATCATAAAACTTGTACTTGGCGCGTCGTTAATATTCGTTATCGGCATTATTTCTTATCGCTCGAAAAACATTGAAAAAAACGAAAAGAAAACGGAGCAGAAAAATGATATGCCGGTTACCGCAACTGCGGATGTCGGCACTGTTAAGGATAGCTCCGGAAACTCGGGGAAATCAGAAAAAATATCGGATTCTGATGTTTCCGCAACACCTGTTGTGCCTGCTGTCCAGGGCATAATAATCGATAACGGATTTGAGCCTGATGATGGCGCGCCTATACCCTCCGCTGAAGATCAGGTTAGAAATAATGTTATAGAGGCCCGCGTCGAATTTTCTGAGGATGATATATCAGTAACCAGGCGAGGGGAGTATGATTATGTTGAAATGAAAGAGGCCTTGAACGGTCTGGCCGAACCCGGCTCACCCGATCTTCCCGTATATTCGTTCACACTTCTGATTCCGCGCGGCAGGGTGATTGATGACATTAGTGTAAAACTTAATGAAGTGACATGGAAACACGATGTTTTTGTGTCGCCGGCCCAGCCGCCCCGAATACCCGATGGTTCGCCGCCTCCTCCGTTTGTTCCTCCCGACAGCGCTGTTTACGCAAAAGATGAACTGGTGCCCTCGGTCCCGGTCGAAGATAGTGTCTCTCAGGGGGTTCGTGGTTACACCGTTGTTCCGGTCAATGTTCACCCTGTGCGTTATAATCCTGTTTCAGGAGAGTTAACGCGTGTGACATCACTGAAGGTTGAACTTACTACGCGGGATATGACGGACGAAGAGAGAAGCAATGCGTTTATGCCCAGGTCGAACAAACATTTTGATGACTCTGTAAGAGGAATAGTTTCAAATTCTGAAATCATGGATATACAGGTTCTGCAAAATAATTGATTTTTCAGAACAGGCATTAGGGATTAGGGATGCTTGTCCGCCGAAGTCTTGGCGAAGGAGGAAGGGCGGAAACCTGAAACCTGAGGGCGGAGAATTCTGAAGTAAAGAAGAGATGATCTCGCGCATCCAGCCGTTGCCTTTCATTGCTTCAGTCTTCGCAAGGCTTCGCCGGACATGATGGCGGACACGAGGGAAGGAAGAGAGAGTAGGGACCGATATTAAGAGAAGATTTTTGTTTCATTTTTAATTTTGCAGAAGTTGAAAAATACAATAAGGAGTAAATTATGTTTATAAAACATAGAATTCTTGCCTGTATTGTGGCGTTAAGTTGTCTTGTGTCGGGTGTGTCATTTTCTTTTGCCGAGGATATAGATTACCTGATAATCACGAGCGAGGCATTCAGTAATGCGTTTCAGCGGCTGGCCGACCATCGCGCTGAGTATAACGGGTTCGGGACAAAGGTTCTTACGGTAGAATATATTGACGCTAACTATGACGGCACCAAACCTTCTGGCGGCAGCGACCTACAGACCAAGGCCCGTAACTGTATCAAGGAATACGCGGCATCAAACAACACATATATTGTGGCGATCGGCGGTCACGGTACTATCCTGGATGGAAGGCTGAACGAGCATCCGCATGACGGGATGACGAAGACGGACCATTATTATTCCTGTCTGGACGGGACCTGGGATGATAATACCAACGGTGAATATAATGAAAGTCTCGCTGATGCCGATCAATATCCTGATGTCTGGATTGGCCGGATTTCCGTTCTGACTGTCGAAGAGGCATCGAATTATATTCAAAAAGTGATTAATTATGAGACGGTAGCTCAGCCTGAGTTGTATGACAATATTCTTATGGGTGGAAATAAGCTTTTTCATACGTATGAAGGTGATGATCTCCCGACAGATATAATGGATGACAGTTACTGGGAGTTTGGTGATCCTCTCCACCCGAAGGTAAGTGATAGTGAATGGAACATGAGATGGCTCTATCGTGAGTATGTGAGAAGTTCTTTTTTCAGCACTAACAGGAACTGTCTTAGTTACTATTGTGACACATTGACTTCATGGGACACAGCTCAAGCAGGTGATTATGCATTTAGTCCTCTGATGCTGTATGAGCGTATAAATGACGGCTGGAACTTCATGACGTTTGATGCGCATGGGGCGACATCCACGGGTGGATGGATGGTTGGAAGAGCCAGGACGAGCGCTGATATGGTAGCAGCAAATATTACCAATAATGTTCATTTTATCTATACCATTGCCTGTATTACCGCAAAGTATTGGGTTTCCGGTGTTTCTCATGCGGAGGCTTTTATCCGCCGGCCGACCGGCGGATCATTGGTATATGTTGGATGCGGTCCCAGTAACTATGGCGGAGAAGGACATGACTATCAGCAAAGCTGGTTTAATTATGTTTTTAAAGTAAAAAACAGATATTCCGGTCAGGCTTTTTGTAATTCTAAGATGGATTGGGCGGATTATTGCAATTACATATATAGAAGATGCATAGGAGCGGGTCTGAACCATCACGGTGACCCGGGGCTGACTTTGATTACTGACGAACCGAATTTTGTGAGTATATCCGTAAGTAACGCAGTTATTGCGGAAGCGGGTGCGCAATCGGGATTGATCACGATATCAAGAACACTCACGCAGGGCGCGCAGGATATTAATTACCAGCTCTCCGGTTCCGCTACCCATAGTGACGATTATACATCCGCTTATCCTGTTACCGCTGGTGTTGCGAGTTTTGCGGATGGTGTTGCGACAGTGCAGATAGATGTTACGCCTGTAAATGATTCAGAGATAGAGACAGACGAAAATGTGGTAATCACTCTGCCTTACGGGGCGAACTATTTTCTTGCAGGAGAAAAAAGTGTTTCTGTTACGATCGTAGATGACAATAACGGTGCTCTTCCTGAATTCAATTTGTCTGTTATTGACGGACAGGCGACTGAAGGCGGCGATACTGCTATGCTGGAGCTTGTCAGGGGCGCAAATTCATCGGGCAGTGTTACCGTTAACGTGGCACGTACCGCCGGGACAGCGGGAATTGCCGACTATAATAATGCGGATATTTCACCGGTGATCTTTGCCGATGCTGAAATGTCTGTTCTGTTAGAAATAATTCCGACAAACGATGTTCTTGTTGAAGGAACCGAGTGGCTCGAGCTTTCTGTTACGCCTGATGGCTCATACACTGTTGGTCCGGCCTCGAATGTTACAGTTAATATAGAGGATGACGAAGCGCCGCATAACGTAATAATTACGGTTCCTGACGGCACAGCGGATGAAGAAGCATCCGATCCGGCAGTTTTCCGAGTAACACGTGACGGCGATAATACTCTTGATCTCGAAGTGTCTTATA
>JBHORK010000161.1:0-3512 GCA_042565725.1 Verrucomicrobiota bacterium | reverse complement strand
AGTCCGCTCCGTTAGTCAGCGTTACCGTTAGAGCGCCTACCGGCATTGTAAAGGAGCCGCGCTGTACATGGAAGGCCTGCTCGATAATCGGAGCCACATCGGTGGTGAAACTTGCCGTAGCCCCTGCCCATGATGTGCCCACCGCATTGGTTGCAAAACAGCGATAATGATAGTCTGTACTGCTGCTGAAGCTTATCAGTTTGTTAGAAAACACGCCTTCCGAGACTGAGTACAATATTCCCGTATTAGCCCATTGAGACGCGTTTGTTCCTCCGTCACTTTCCCCCCAGTACATATAAATATCCGCAGTACCGCCTGCGGTCAGGTCACCTCTCAGCATCGCGCTATGATAGTCTACATTTGTTGCGCCCATGTCATTATTAACCGCTGGAACTTCAACAAAAACAATATCAAAAGCTTCCGACAAACCGGTTTTGCCGTCACCCAGCGCCTTAAGAACCACGTTGGCAGCAAGATTAGAAATGGTCAGTGATCCCGACCAGCACCCTGCAGTAAAATTACCGCTTGATGCGGGTGTCACGTCTAATGTATTAAGAAATGACAGTACGATATTCGGAATCTTGGCCACTTCAGTGGGCGTTGGCGACGATGAGCCCGACCATGACAACGGATTACCGTAAGCACTGTCTGACACAGCGATAATAGAACGAGAAACTGCAGTGGTTGTACTAAGGCATAAACCATCCGACGTATAAGAACTGTTATTGAACGAGAAATCAACCATCAGATTGCTTGTTCCGTCGTAGTAGAACACGTCTGAGAACGCAAACCATATTCGGCCTGTATCCGAAATGGTAATGTTGTCCTGATAAACGGTCGTCCAGCCCGAATCTTCCCAGACTGCCGATGATACAGGATACTGTTCGAGCGAAGTATACTTCACCCTGATTGTCCATGCTTTGAGCTGTTGACCTGGTATTGCAGTCACGTCGAGAGCTAATCCGTCAATCAGCCCCTGCTGTCCGATATCCGAGGGCAGATAGATGATCTGTGTGCGTGCATCATGGTAGAAGGAACGCATCGGAGATTCCCACGCATCAGACCCGTCGCCAACAAACGACAATGTTGGGGGCTCTGAAATAAAGGCGGAGATTTCAACGGACCCCTCAAAATTCGTAACCAGGAACCCATTAGCATCTCTGGCGTCCAGACTTACATCAAACGGTATGTTCTGAGGCTCGGTTGGCGGCAGCACACCCCATTCAAAATGATCCACCGGTCCCGCTATTACGTCAAACACCAGGCTTGTCACCATATTACCGGCTCCGTCATCAGCGATTAGTGCTACACCCGTATCCAGTATATTGACACTTAAGTCCCCTGTCCACTCACCATCGGCAAAGTCACCTGTGACTGCAGGAACAACCGTGACTTCCCCGCTGTCTCCGGATCCGTTCAGGGAAACCGTACCGAAAAACGCCGCGTTCTCTCCATTAATATCATATGCCGTAATGGTTACACTGAACGGAACTGCCGCTATCTGGGGCGATGCAATAGAGCTCATCGTAATATAATGCACTTCATCATCTACAACGATGGTCATATCGTTGCCACTCGTAAAACCGGCGGCAGCAGCAGAGATATTGACAGTCTGCCGACCATCGTACAAAGCATCATCAATTACAGTCATATTAAACTGAGCGCTGATCTGTCCGGCCGCAATTGTAATCTGAGAGGGCACAGTAACTCCATTTGTATCATCCGACAACAGGGTCACAACAAGATCGCCAGGAAGCGTTCCTGAAATGCTCACTGTGCCTGCGCCGGAAAGTACGCCGTCCCCTTCATTAACTGTGGCTGGCAGGGCAACTATCAAATTAGTATGCTCGTTATCAAATATTGACATGCTGGCAACGCCGTCCGTCCAATTATCCACATGCGCCGTAATCTGCGCGCTCTGCACACCATCAATGGCCTGGTCGTCGACAACGCCAAGGGTGAAAGTCACATTTGTCTGGCCAGCAGCTACGATTACTGTGGGTTGTGCGGCCAGTTCTGTATCATCGTCTGTACTTAGCGCCACAACCATGTTCATGTCGGGAGGAACACTCAGGGTCAACGTACCCTGCCCTGACAACACATCGTCACCTTCAGTCGCACTGGCTGGCAACTGCACTCCAAGCACAGCTGTTTCGTTATCATTAATCGTTATCTCAGCAAAGCCTATCACATCGGATCCAAGAAGAGCTCTAACGTATGTGCTTTGCGATCCATCCAGATTGAGATCATCGACGACCGTGATGTTAAAAAGCGCATTCGTACTGCCTGTAGGAACAATTACACTCGCAGGCACTGTTACCGCGGTTATGTCGTCAGACAGGAGCGTTACCACAATATTGGAAGCGGCAACCTGGCCCAGAATAACGTTTCCCTGACTGGTCAGCACACCGTCACCCTCTGTGGCGCTTTCCGGGACGATAACCGTCCCCGGCCTGCTTGCAATATAGTACCTGACTCTGCCGTCACTAGCGCCGACAACCAAGTCACTCACCAAATCGTTGTTCCAGTCGAAAATTTCCGGCCTGGCATATTCTCCTACATCTATATCTGCACCTGCAGCCTGCACAAATGAAAACCCGTTAAAAGATGGAGCCGCATCGGTTCCAACGTTTTCGTAATAACGAATCTTGCCATTGCTGTCGCCGACAAGCAGATCCTTTTTACCATCGCCATTCCAGTCAAAAACAACAGGGTGAGACTCAGCACCAACATCTAAATTGCTCCCGTTGTCGGTAATCAGGGAACTACTGCTGAAAGACGGGACAGCGCCTGGACCAGCATCATTGACGAGAAGATAGACATACCCGGAGTAATTACCGCACAGGATATCCCAATCTCCGTCATTATCCCAATCAACAATTTCCGGCGTGGAATTATATGCGGCGTCAAAAGCTGTTCCACCCACTTGAAGCAGTGTGAAGCCACTTGACCCGTTGTTAAAGGCCGGAGCCAAATCACTTCCTGTATTAAGATATATCCTGATTTCACCCAAGGTATATCCAGTTACCAGATCTTTTCTTCCATCGTTGTTCCAGTCCACAACCTGTGGACTTGACTGAGGACTATATCCTCAACAGTCCGGCAATCGAATATCATTGCCTTTTGCCTGGAGATAGCTCGAGTTGCTGAAGAGCGGATTTCCTATCGTTCCGATGTTTGGGTAGAGACGAATACGACCGCCTGAAACCTGCCCACACACCATATCCTTGCCAGGATTGCTATCCCAATCCGCAAAAGTAGGCGATGATCGGGCGCCAACATCAATGCCTATATCAACTCCGTCATCAAGCCCCGGCACAGCGCCATAAACAAGGTTAACGTAAACAAAAAATAGAATTATCTGTACCAGTCGTCTCACTTAAATCATCCTCCTGTCCCCTGAAACCTGACTCCTGAAACTTAAAACCTTCCTCAATTCGTCGGAGCCGTAATTTTATAAAAGACATTCAACCAGTCATTGGAAACTTCAGTATCCACCCACACATTTGTGC
>JBHORK010000160.1:0-3557 GCA_042565725.1 Verrucomicrobiota bacterium | reverse complement strand
CAACACACATTCGCCGATTTTGATTTCGTCGCCGTGATGAAGCCGGGTTTCTTTGATTTTGCCTCCGTTAACGGATGTTCCATTGGCGCTGCCGTGGTCTTTAAGAACACATTCATCCTCTGCATTGTCCAACTCCGCATGACGACGAGAAATCTGGTCATACATAAGCTGAATTTCGTTATCAACACTGCGACCGATGTGTGTAAGACCTTTTTCAAGAATATAGGCCTTTCCGCTATCCGGCGCAATTTGTATAATTCTGCATTTCATAATTGTTTAAACGATTACTGCTTTTAACAGAAACCAGGAAGGTTGGCAAAGCAGAAAACATGAGTTCAGCGTCAGATCATATTTATGTGCATGTTCCGTTCTGTGACGGAAAATGCGCGTATTGTTCGCTTTATTCAATATATTATTCTGAAAAATCAACGGAGAAATATCTGGCCGCCCTTTCCGTAGAATTTGACAGAACAATCAAAGACAAAATATCACCTAAAACAATATACTGCGGCGGTGGCACACCCTCCGTTCTTTCCCCTCAGCAGCTTGAACACTTGCTTGATATTATTACAAGCCGTATTTCTAAAAAAAAACTTAAGGAATGGACTTTTGAAGCCGCGCCAAACACTCTTACTGATTATAAAATTCGTTTACTTGCTTCAGCGGGTGTAAACCGTGTGAGCCTGGGCGTACAGTCATTCAGCAGGAGTGTTCTGGAGAAAATCGGACGGCGCCACAGCGTGAATGATATAAACACTGCAACTACCGCACTCAGGGCCGGTGGCATCATGAATATCGGCATTGATCTTATCGCATGCCTGCCCGGAACAAGCGATAAGACCTGGAGAAGTTCGCTTGAAAAAGCCGTCAATCTCTGTGTTCCGCATATCTCCGTTTATGCATTAACCATTGAAAAAAAGTCCGAATTTAGCGTTCTTGTGCGCAGAGGGATCATTTCAAAACCAAATGACGAGGAACAATTACGCGCCATGAACAAAGCGGAGAAACTTCTTGCAGCTGCCGGATACGAACGCTACGAAATATCAAATTACGCAAAACTTAATTCGGGTCCGGCTTCGTCACGCGTGATGACATCGAAATACAGGTGTCTTCATAACGTTGCATGCTGGAAAGGTGAAGATTATTTCGGACTGGGTCCCAGCGCAGCGAGCCGCTGTGGCCTGAAACGCTGGACAAATAAGCCTCAACTCAAAGAGTATATACAGGCCTGCTTACGCGGAACTATACCTCCGCGTAACAGAGAAACTCTCAATCCTCATGCCGATATGGCGGAGCGTATGATGTTCAATCTGCGTCTGAAAGAAGGTGTTAATCTTGCTCGGTTCCACAATGTAAACAGCGAAATATCGGCGTATAGACAGAACACGTTCAAGCAGTTGATCGCTATGGGACTTACGGAAAAGTCCGGTAATTACTATAGATTAACCCCCAAAGGACGTGATTTTGCGGACATGGTCGCAGAAGCTTTACTTCCATAATGATTCCGGATATTGCCCTGAATCAATAAGATTTTTTATTTTTTCCGCGACTAATTGTTTGTCGTTGGGATGTGTAATGCCGTACCAAGAGGCGGATGTTTCAAGGACTTTCACGCTGACCTGTTTGTCAGTAATCTGTCTCTGTATAACCGCGGGTATAAAGAATTCCTTCCCCGGATCATTCTTACAGGCGTTCAGGAATCGGGACAACTCTTCATCCAGATACTTGAAAACAGAAGGTGTAAATCCCCACATATTCATGGAGACTAATTCATTGCCAGTGAGGTTTCTTTCTGAACAAACCGGTCTACCTTGATCAACTGTAATATCTGTTATTTCCTGAATATCAACCAGATAATTGTTATCGTCAGCTTGGCACACACCGCGCGCCACAGAACCATGTTCCGACAGCGTATTATAAAGCGTAAAGCCCACCATGCAATACAGCGAATGTTCTCTGTTGCCCTCAAGAAAACGAGCAAGAACATCATACGAGTTCCGACCGTAGAAATCGTCCGCATTAATAACAGCAAAGGGTCCCTTCACTATATCTGCGCACGTAAAAACTGCATGTGCTGTGCCAAGAGGTTTTTTTCTTCCCGAAGGAATATCCTGATACACATATTGTGTGGGAATTTGTTTTTCCAATCGCTTCCCTATGGAGGACCTGAAGAGCTCTTCCGTATCACGCTGAATAACAAACACTGCGCGATCAAAACCCGCACGTATAGCATCATATATGGAGTAGTCTATAATAAACTCACCGGACGCCCCTACAGGTTCTATCTGTTTAAGTCCGCCATATCGACTGCCTATTCCTGCGGCAAGAACTATGATTGTACGAGTCATAATAAGGGCTAAAATACACAAAAGCGGATCACGCAACAAGCATGAAGGTATTCACAGTATTCAGTATTCAGGAGTCAGAATGGGAAAGACAACAAAATTGACCCCATGCAGGTAAGTAGCTTGGTTTCATGGAACGGTGATGATCAGGTGTTAACATTTGAACGTTATTAACTTATGACAGAACCTGTGTGTATATTCCAGATGGATTTCATTCTGAATTCTGACTCCTGAATACTGCATTTTCGCATTTGCAATAATGGCATCTACTGTTTAGTATGTGTATATTGTTAAGAGGTCTGTTATGAAAATATTGTTTGCAATAATTATTATAGTAATTCTATGGGTACCATCGCGTTCTTTTGGTTCTGATATTTACACCGTGATCAAAGCCCGTGATATTGCCAAGATGAAGCAGACCCTGAAGAGCGGCACAAAAGAAACAATTAAAGTTAAGAAAAGCGGTGGATTTACGCCTCTACACTATGCGGCAGTTTATAATTTCCCTGAAGGTGTTCGCCTGCTTATTGAGAAAGGGGCTGATGTAAACGCAAGGACAGACAAAGGTTCGACGCCTCTTCATCTGGCGGTAAATAAAAATGCAAAAGAAATCATCCGGATTCTGATTAAAAATAAAGCTGACGTGAATGCTAAATCTAAAACTGGATCTACACCACTTCACTGGGCGGTAATCGGTAATTCCACGGAGATTACGAGTCTGCTTATCAGTAACGGTGCGACTGTTAACGCAAAATCGAACACCGGTATCACCCCTCTTCACCTGGCAACCCGCAAGGACGCATTAGAAACCATTGGGGTTCTTATACAAAACGGTGCCGATATTTACGCAGAAGCGGAAAATAAAATTACCCCACTCCACTGGGTCAAAAGCGAGAAAGCAAGAGAGATGCTCGAATCACGGATCAAGAAGGAAGAAAACAACAAAGCAGAAATCAAAAAAACAGAATACCACACTGTGAAATTTCCTGGCAGGGCAACATACGTTGGTCAATTGCTTAGCGGCAAGTTTCACGGTCCCGGAACACTGGTTTTTTCCAATGGTGAAAAATATACCGGTCAGTGGCAAAACGGGCTTAAACATGGAGTCGGAACTTATTCCTTTCCGAATGGTGAGACATATAAAGGGCTATGGTGTAAAGGCATGATGCATGGACAAGGCACCTACACTTTCGGAAATGGAGATGTGTTTGA
>JBHORK010000015.1:0-49784 GCA_042565725.1 Verrucomicrobiota bacterium | reverse complement strand
CATGTAAACACAACAACTTTGCCGTCAAGAGTTCTTATATGCTGCGTTCCAGCAGTTTCCTGAACGGTTTTAATAAGCTTTCCGGTCGCAGCATCCAGGATAGATAATGGCGCATTGTACCCAAGCGTGACATATACCCGATCATCATCAGCAACCAACCGCCAATTATTATTTTTCGGCAATTTTCCTCGAAGACCGGGAACCCTGGTCAGATCTTTTCCTGCCACAGAATTTTTTGCCCATTCACGCCAGCCCCAGTTCGGCAAAGGCTTTTTCCAGAGCAACTTGCCATTAAACGCGTCTTGACAGACGATTGACCATTTAGCCGGCAACCGCTGATCTACTATTCCAATTATACCATCATCAAGAATATGAAAAACCCTACCGCCGGCAGAAACCAGAGCCTGGAAACCGGATGGAGTTTCGTGACTGCGCAGCCAGAGCGGATCAGATGCCCACTTCAAACGACGCGGTGGACCGGATACAAGATCCTCTGCAACCGCATTATTCCCCGCATCGTGCAGGTAATGGGACCAGTCATCGATGTTGGGAGGGACCGGTTTTGTAAGTTTGGTCCAACCTTTGAGGCCCTCCTCAGGGTCAGGCCGTTTACTTTCCGCCCCGTCTCCCCCCGTAAAGTCAAGGCCAGACCCTTTCCGGGCCATAGCCACACCACGCGGAGCCAATACCCTTTCGAGCTCTTCACTTGTAACCTGTAACTTGTAACTACTTGTAACTACAATCAGGTTCACCATGTTCTCTGCGTATGGAAGTGTTGAACCTTCGAAATACTCTACGCTGACAGGGCCATAAAGCCCTTTATTCGCAATGTTTTTGCGAGCTGTCGGAATGTTCTTCTTATTTGAATCCAAACCTTGAACAATGAACGCGTCGCTTTGTCGTAAAGCCGCGGTAAGCTCACCATCGCCACAACCCAAATGCACGATTAGACCGCCTTTAACTCCTGTAGACCCCAAAATATCCTGCGCGGTTTCCTGACTTGCTAATGAAACAAGCGCCGTAAACCCAATAATTAAAGCTACAAGAAATCGACTCTGCCTGACAAATAAACCCATCATAAATTACTCCCAGCTGAGTCGTTTCGGTAATTTCCGCAACGTTCCTTTATTTTGTATGTTTAACAATAAAATCAGTTATAGGTGTTCTGTCTTTAAGTCCATGAGGATGATGATCCGCATCGGGCTTATGTATAACCGTCATGTTTGTTCCGCCAAGAGCCCGGTAAGTTTTTTCAACTAACGCGCTGTTCTCTTCCATCGGAACAACAGTATCCTTACCCGCGACAACAACAAGTATGGGCACATCGGCTTTGACCAGCGTGGCCATATTATCCACAGGATTACCCTTGTAAGTCAACGCTTCTTCTTCCGTCTTGAATCCATAAACCTTCATAACCCCCTGCAGCCCTTTCTTAACTCTGGATTTTCCCAGGCCCGCGGGCCAACTCTTGAAATCGCATACGGGGTTATCAACATAAATACACGCTACTTTCTCCGGATTCTCCAGCGCCCACTTATACGAACTCATACCTCCCGCGCTCAAACCGAGAAGTGCCGCTTTTTTGTTAAGCTTAAATTTTTCCGTAACATAGTCATAAAATTCATTCTTCAGCTTCACTTCTTCGGGACAGCCCGGAAACATTCCTGTTTTGATATAAACAATCGACATTCCATTCTTAAGCATTTCATTTTCACGCGGTTTATCCTTCTTGAAAAAGAAATATGTTCCGTGCCATATCCAGGGCCGGTCCTTCCCGGGCTTTTCAGGTAGAATCACAACACAGTTCTTGTCCTTAAAAGTAAACTCATGAAAGACACCATCACACCAGTCAGTTTTCTCGCCCGAGAAAGAGCCTGCCTCCCCGGGATCGGCAACAACAGAAAACAGCGCCAACAGAACAAAACCAGCGGCAAAAACTAATCGTTTCATTTTTCCTTCTTTATAAGTCCTATAGGACATATTGGTCATACGCCACAGACTTATCACTTGTTTTTCTTAATCAGCTCAATGGCTTTCTCGGCAAAACGTTTACCTAACCCCTTATAACCTTCCGGTTTCTTCCAATGAATTCCATTTGTTTCTAAATCATCGCCACTCACACATGCCCAACGCGGACCGGATTCACCCAGTTCCTGCTGTGCTTTTCGCACCCCATTCCATGCAGTTAAAGCATCTTTATTCTTGCCTGCTTTTTTGGCAATAATCAGGCCTATTACAACATTGATGTCTTTATGATTGAGATCATCACGCAACTGCTGCACCACTCCTTTCAAACTCTCTGCATATACCTCGTGGTGCCCCTCAATGGCATCCGACTCGCCCTGCATCCATACAAAAGTTATGGTGGTCGGCTTTTTATTTCCAAGCGCCTCCTTTACATCCTCCAGAAGATCATCGTAAAGAACTCCGTTGGGAATCAAATCACCGCTTTTAACTCCATCCCTACCTCGCTTCTCGCACCACCTTTGATACCATTTTTTATGAGCTTCTTTATCTACCACCTTAACACCTTTGGCCGGCTTCCAGTTCTTGTACCAGCGACGAATAACCTGGCCGCCCACAGCGTTTTTAACAATAATAATTTCCTGACCTGAATATTCCTTTTCAATTATTGGATTGAAATATTTCTGATGTTCCAGAGCCTGCATGTTCGACTGTCCCGACAAAATAAACAGATGAATGTCTTTAGCGTTTACCGGTAGAGCGACTACCAGCCCTGCAAAGGTTATTGCAACCAGCGCTGTTAATTGTTTTATATTCACAGATATACCACTTTCAGTTTATTAATATTTATCCTTATATCCGATAGATCTTGTCTGATCATTGTTCGTGTAATGTTCAGTCTATTTTTCTTTAGCCATACAAACAACTTCCCCATTCTTCAAGCTAATGAACAACCTGCCATTGGCCGCTGACATACCATCGAATCCTGGCATTGCAGGCAGCTTAATTTCAGACTTAACACTGCCATCCGCAGTTGAGACGAATTGAAGCATAGCGCCCTTTTTACCCAAAAATGTTTCAAGAGCCGCGTCCTCGTTTTCATAAATCATTTGATCCGACTGTTTACGGCCGACATCCGGAACGCCGGCAATCAAAAGTTTATCACCCGACAACACCATCGCGCGTACGATCATCGAGTCGGCCTGAGTCCATGTTCGTGTCAATTGGTCCTTGGGCATGCCAAAAAGATGATAGATATTGGCACGATGTCCGGCAGCACCTGAAATCTGTTTTATCCGGCCATAACCGAAAATGTCACTATCGTTGAAACTCATGATTCGGCCTGCAGGAAAACTCTCCTTTCCTATAAACTTTTTAATATCAACACTGAAATCATTGTTATTTAAGCGTATTTCCTTATCTCCACTCTTTATCGCGCCCCAGTAAAAGAAACCGCCACCAACCTGCATGGCATAAGTCCAGTAAGACCGGATAAACCACTCCTCGCCTAAAAACCCTGTAGGTGTAAACAAATGCGGTTTTGTTTCAGTCACTCTCTTACCTGCCTTATCAAAACCCAGGTGTTTCAAATATACGTTTTCACCATCACCGGAAAGAACGTCGTTAAGTGTTCCTTCCATCTCAAAGCCCATAAACAACCCTTCCTTCCCTCCTTCTTTACCAATCTGCGCCCCTGTTTCCGGATCCAGATGATATATGGGAGACTCAAAAACCTTTTCGCCTGTTTGCGGATTCAACCCGTAAAAACGCAACCCGCCGTCTATATATGAATTACGGCCAGCAGCAAAATAAACAGTATCGTTCTGTACCAGCACCGAGCCGTGCACAGGCCAGGTTGATTCAAGCTGACCGTTAACAAAAACAAGCCTTTCGGCCGGCGCGGCTCTGAACCGCCAGACCAATTCGCCATCATCGGTCCGCAAGCAGTAAACCCATCCGTCCGCCGAACCGAACAATGTCAATCCTTTCCACAATGTCGGGGAAGAATCAATCCGACTTCCAACCGTATAGCTCCAGCACTGCTTGCCTGTAGCCACATCAAGAGCATAAAGCGTATGTGTATCTATGGAAGCAACCAAAACTTTTTTAGCGACAGAAACGGGCTGAGTCAGCGCTCCACCTATTTTGGAACTCCATACAATCTTTAAATCTTCCGCAATCTTCGTAGCAGCAGAACCACTGCGCTGAAAATCATGCCGATACATGGGCCAGTCTTCCAATTTCGGATTGCGGATTTCGGATTGCGGAATTTTGCTATAGGCCGGGCCTTTTTCAAGGATGGTCTTCGGGTCTTTTCCGGTCCTTTGCGGGGACGCTGCAATAAAACCCTGAAGCTTAACTTTGTTATAACAGGCACAGGCGTTTGGCGGCGCATACACAAGACCGTTACACGGCATGATACCGTACTGACATGTTCCGCGTATCCAACTGTTATTGCTCAACCAGCCCTTCTCCAGACTGGCCACCTCTATTCCCGATTTGGCATTAAATATATGTTTCTCTGTAGCTTTATTCCGATAACAACGCGCATGAATCATCCCCACTCTGCCCCTCGACAAAGAAGTACCTCGCTCTCGTTTGCCTGTTTCCATATTTAGTCCGCTACCTCGCACCCACAACAGATTCTGTGCTATAAAAAGATCAACAGGAACATTGTATCCTTCGTTGACTTCCATCGACCAGAGCTTTTTACCGTCCTCCACAGAAAAAGCATCCAGCATCGTATCACTCCTGCGAGGCATCATAGGCCCCTTATAATCTTTCGGGCCTTCCAGGTAGACGGAATGCACTCCCCATTCAATATCGTCTTTCGCGGGTGGAACATCAACTTCACCTCCTTTTTTCAGCTTCCCTTTACCGGGAATTCTATCGGCAAGAAACACAACCTTGTCATGCGCAACCAGTGTCGGCGCCGACCATGCATAGCGGCGTGCAGGGGTCGGTTTGGGAGTCTTCCACAATTGCTTGCCTGAATCTGCTGAGGCGCAAATCAATCCGCCTGAACTCTGAAAAAAGACTTTTCCTTTTCTTACAGCAAGCGTCAGGGGCATTATATATTCGCCTTTAGGCGTATCTATCTTCCATTTTCGCTTTCCTGACTCGGCATCAAAAGCCGCTATATACCTGAAGTCCGTTGGATCTGGCTCACCGCGCCGATGAAGCCCCTCTCCAAACCTTTTCCGCTCGGAAGACCCAATCACCAGGTATACAGTGCCGTTATCAACAATAATTTCTTCAGTAAACTCCGTACCTTGAAACGTTGAAATGGTTTCGCCGGTCACAGCGTTCAAAACAGTGAGCGGTCCGTCAATACTCATGGTTGCATAAACCCTATCATCAACAGCCACCAAACGGCGTGGAAGATGAACAGGACCGGTACGAAAAGTACGCAGGTGATCTATCCATTGCCCTATATCACGCTTCCAAAGAACAACTCCACTGAAAGCATCGCGTGCTATAAGTTTCCATTGAGCGGAAAACCCGATTTCGGCCAGAGGCGCTTCATCCAATATGTAAAACACGCGCCCTTTGGCAGAAACACAGGCGCTCAGACTGTTCAATTCTTCATGACTCCGCCCCCATCTGGGCAGACCTATCCACTGCACCGACCGCGGTTCAGCAGCAAGCGAATCATCGGCAACGGCATTGCCGTCAGCGCCATGAAGATAATGGGTCCAATCGTCAATCTCCTTCGGGACAGGCTTTTTGAGTTTGATCCATTTTTCACCATGAACATCCAACATCGAACGTCCAACGTCCAACGCCGAAGTTTCTGATTTTTCTATTTTCCCATTTCGATGTTCAATGTTCAGTGTTCGATGTTCGGTGTTCGCTTTGATCAGCGCAACCCCCCTCGGAGCCAACACCCTTTCGATTTCGGATTGCGGATTGCGGATTGCGGATTGCACAACGATCAAATTAACCAGGTTATCAGCGTAGGGAAGATTTTTTCCATCCCACGTATCAACCGACACTTTACCGTAGAGCCCTTTTGACTTAATATACTTGCGTGCAGAATCTACATTCTTCTGATCAGTATCCAGTGCATGAACAAGATATTGTTCGCCCGCATGCAGTCCGGTGACAAATTCAGGTTTCTCCGCGCCAACACAAACCACCAGTCCACCTTTAACGCCTGAAGCCTTGATAATCTCCTGCCCTGAGCCTTGGCGAAGGGGGATATCGGCCTGCACTAATGACACTGCAAACACAAAAATAAACCATATACATAATATTTTTTTCATTATTCTTACCCTTATCTTTCACAAGAAATGTTTTACTCATAACAGATAACTGTTCCGTCTTTTGTAACAAGAAACAGGTTATTACCACAGGCTGACAAGCCATCAAATATCGGCGCGGATGAAAGAGGCAGCTCCGACAACTTTTTGCCGTCTTCGCGCGAATATACGGCAAGCACACCTCCCGCTCGTCCTTCAATATGTTCCCATGGATCTTCCTTACCCACCACATCTTTTGAGCCAGCTATATAAAGCGCGTTATTTGCCAGAAGCAGAGACTGGCCCCGCAAAGGTATGTCGGTTGACCAGCTACACATATTCCTGTCAACCCCTTTAAGTTTCCCGGCATCGGGCAATGCCCCTTTCTCCGACAACTCTTTGTAAAATAGAAGATACCCGGTTTGACCCGGAACAAAAACATCATGCCCGCAGCTCTGTCCGAATCGCTGGTGTCCTGATATTCCGGTCAAACCGGATTTATCATATGCAAGAGACTCCCCCTTCCAAGAACCATACGACCAGACAGATGTATTGAACCAGCTCGAATCCAGCAAACCGCCGCCAGCCCTTATCCCGGAAGTAGCTACAGTCAGTGTATGGTGTTTCGATCCTCCTGCGTAGTCGCTTTTATTAATGTCATCGGCATCAAAACCCAATGTCCGCATATAAATTTTATCACCAACAGCAGTCATCAAATCAGATAAAACAGAATTTTTCGATTCGTATCTGGACTTCACATCACCTTTTATCTGCTGTTTCTGAATCACTTCACCGGATTCAAGATTTAGAACATAAAGATACATGCCGCCATTCAAATGCGAGGACCTGCCCGTCAGACAATATATTTTGGCGTTTTGCACGATCAGACTGCCGTGCACGGGCCAGAGCGATTCCAATTGATCATAAGAAACAATTTTAACATCATACGGTGCCGCACGAAAACGCCACGCCAACTCTCCTGTTTCTGCGTTCAAACAATAGACATAGCCGTCTCTTGAGCCGAAAACCAGGCGTCCATTACTGTATGTGGGCGAAGAATCAATTCTGCCGTCAGCGGTATAGCGCCATACTGTCTTTCCTGTCCCGCGATCAAGACAGTAGATTTCATGCGCATTCTTGTCAGCTATATACACCTTGTTCTTTACTGCAATGGCCTGTGTCAAATCGCCGTCAAGACCTACTTCCCATTTCCTGGAAAGATTCGTCGGCAGTACAGAAGAAGTACTGCCGCTTCGCTCCGGATCATGACGATACATGGGCCATGAGGATTGCGGATTGCGGATTTCGGATTTCGGATTTTTTCCATAGGCAGAACCTTTTATAAGGGTGGTTTTGTTTTCAATTTTTGGATAAGGCACAGCAGTCACGGCTTTGAAGCCTGTAAGCTGTGAAGATATATAACATGCACAGTTATGCGGCGGGTAATAAATCATTCCATTGGCCGGCATCACACCATAGCCGCACATACCCTTGAGCCATGATTGCTCGGTCACTTCGCCGGTCTTCAAGTTAAGATATTCCGTATTTCTGCGACTGAATGTCAGAAAGTTCTTTGTGGCTTTGCTGCGGAAACAACGCTGATGCCCGCTACCCCAGAAAAGATCACCTGCCGGATACGCCTCCATCTGCTTGCCGGTCTTTAAATCGAGCCCGACATATAATATATTCTCCCGCTTATCACCTTCCAAAGTCCAGACCAAACCGTCTACAACAAAAAGGTCGGGAGGCGTACCATGCGCCCATGTAAGACCATCGACTTTCCACATCTCTTTTCCTGAAGTCGAATCATATGCAACAACATAAATGGTGCGATCCATTTTGGTTTTGCAATTTCTATCATAATCGTCCTTTACTTCAGAAAGCAGCACAACGCCCTCGCTATGAACAAGGGTGCAATAATTAGGATAATACTTTGACCAGTTTTTTTTCTTGTCGGCGGAAGCCCCAACCTTCTCAGGTCTGTCGGCTCTCCACAATTCATTACCTTTCGCCAGATCAAAACAGACAATCTGGTTTTTATCGACCAGATAAACTTTACCGCTCCCAACTGTCATAAATACATTTGCAAGGTTATTCTTACTTTTAGGCTGTCTTTGAACTCCATGTAGTCCGTCATTCTTCCATAAAACCTCACCGGTTTCGGGGTTAACACACATAATACTGATATCAGGACTATCCTTGTCCGTACCAAGAGCATGATTCACAGCCAGCATAAGAACCCCGTCTGCGAAAAGAATCTCAAAGGCTTTTTCAGTACCTTTATATATCTTCAGATCTTTTCCTGTCACAGCGTCAACAGCATGTACCGGACTGTAAAATCCGGGGGTTACAAAAACTCTATCCCCTACAGCTATCAGCCGGCGCGCTACCTGAAAAGGATTCGCAAAGCGCATACCTATATTATGCTCGTTTTTCGACCATAATTTCCAACCCCACTCACTGATTGAGCGTTTCCATAAAACCAACCCATTAAACGCGTCCCGGGCAGTAAGTATCCACTGGTCATCAAGTGTCTTAATTCCCGGCGGCATTTCATTGATAATTGAAAAAACTTTCCCTTTAGCAGAGACCATCGCGCTGACGGCCGGATTCAAATTATGACTGGCAACCCAGGTAGGGGCCTGAGCCCACTGAATATTCCTGGCAACATCAATGACAGTGTCATTTGCCACGGCATTATTATCAGGACCATGCAGCCAGTGGGTCCAGTCGTCAATCTCCGGCGGAACCGGCTTTGTGAGTTTGGTCCATTCTTTCAGTTCCGCCGGAGATTGAGGTTTCAGGTTACAGGTTTCAGGCGCTTTGGCCCCGGACTTATTTCGGGGTTTCAGGTTTCCTTTGATTAAGACCACACCTCTCGGAGCCAAAACTCTTTCTATCTCTTCCGCTGACACCTGAACACTGACACCTGACACCTCCTCGTAAATCACCAGATTGACGAGGTTATCTATATACGGCAGATGCTCTCCATCAAATTGGCTGACCGTAACTTTACCGTAAAGCCCCTTCGCTTGGATATATTTGCGCGCAGAAGCAATATTTTTCTGATCTGTATCGAGACAATGAACGATATATTTCTCGTCGGGTCGTAATTCTGCAATAAACTTCGGGTTTCCCGAACCGATACAAACAACAAGCCCGCCTTTAACACCCGCAGCCTTAATAATGTCGTCTGCATTTTGGGCATAAGCGCTGAATAAAAAGAAAAGAGTCAATACATATAGAACTATTTTTTTCATAATTTATATACCCATGTTATCAGTGCTGTCCGGCAAACCGACCAGCACTGAATGGTTTATGACTATTAATAATCGGCGTCGATTTGAATTTAAGCAAAACATTGAAAATGGCTCTCTTAATAGAATCTTCAAACAATTTCTGGTTTATATACATTTTCATAACCTGTGTTCATCTTTAACAGAACAGTAGCGCCCTGTTATTATGGTTTTATCATAAATAAAACACCTCAGAACCTGTTATTATGACAGAAAACGAGTAAGCAAGAAATGAGTTTTTGCAGTTGGCGATTGCCTTTATTTCTGCGGCCAGTCATCCGTTCTGAACGGATAGGCGGGCAGTCCGGCACCATTGACCAGATTAACCTTAGGACAGCTGGCAAACGCATAGCGCACCGCTACAGGATTCGCAAGTCCCGTAGCCTCTACCTCAACAGTATTCCCTTTGACGACGGTCTTGTCGGCCCTGACCCATTTCCTGTCTTCACCTGCCATCCAGAATTGGGCCGGCGCCTTGCCGTCCTTTGTCGTCAACCCGTCAGCATATTTAAATTCTATTATAAACTTCGACCCGACTATTTTGTGTCCGGACATAACAGGTCCTCTCGAAACAATGTCCTGACCATATATGTCATATTGAGCCAACAGTGACAGACGCTTGCCTATCGGCTCCTTGAGATTCGAATGGATCCCGCCCGGAAGATCGACAGCTGTTATAACTCCTACATCAGGAAGCTCTGTCGATTTGGACTGAGCTTCACGCAGCCAGGCCAGCCAATTGCCATGCGGCATATCAAGCTTAGGATCATTTATATCTTTCTTATAAAAAGCAGGCCTTGGAACCACCAGGTAATGGAAATCATCACGACCCCATAACTTGCGGATATGTTTAATCCATAATTGAAGAGTCTTTCCATACAATTCAGGGTTACTAAAGCCAATTCCTCCACACATTCCTCCCCCCTGATACCAAACCATCCCTCTGGCAGCATAAGGTATGATTGGATGCAGCAGGCCATTGTAAACTATGTTTGGCTTGGTTCGGAAACCGACATCATGGGGACTTGCACATTTCCAGGGAGGATTCTCCAGTTTGTTATATTGCTCTTCATCCTCTTTAAGAAATGCGGCTAACTTTTCTAGATTTCCCAGAGCGAATTTTTCCATTATAGATTTAAAGTGAGGAAGTTGTTCTGTCATTTCAATGGGAAGCCATGATTCAATCGGCGTACTGCCCCAGGCCGCTTGAATAACCGCGACAGGAATATCAAGAGCCTCCTGGAGATAATATGAGAAACCAAAGCCAACAGCACTCTCACAGGGAATAAGCCGCCAGGCCGCTTTTCGGATATCAGCCCTGGGCTCAAGGCCCGCAACCTGCGGCACCATTAAACTGCGCAAAAGCCGTTTCTCATCCACGGCCTTTGTAAAGAGAGGCGTCAATTCTTTTATTCTTTTGTACGACCACACCATATTTGATTGTCCTGTACATATCCAGACCTCACCGACAAGTACATCTTTCAAAACGATTTTGTTCTTACCGGAAACAACAAGACCTTTCCCTTTGGCATCAGCTTTAAGCGCATCCAGTTTAACCATCCATTTCCCGTTCTTATCGGCAACAGCAGATTTACTCTGTCCCGCAAATTCAACTGTAACCTTTTCGCCCGGCTCAGCCGTTCCCCATACAGGCACAGGTATTTCTCTCTGCAAAACCATGTGATCGCCAAATATATTTGCAGGCCTGACATCTGCCTTAAGCTCAACAGTAAAAAATAACACCATGCAAAAAAGACCAATAATTTGTTTTCTCATAATTTACTCCTCATCTTCATGGTGAAACTCTTCCTTCTTCTTTTCGTCTTCTTTCGCGTGTTTCGCGGGCAAAACTCTTCGTTTTCTTCTATTTTACATTTATTCTTCTTTGTTTGCTTCGGATTTCTTATCTTTCGTCAACGCCTTGTGAATTTCTTTTGCAATAAGCAAGGCGCCCTCTTCGTTGGGATGCACACCGTCATTGAAATATTCCGGATGATTTTCCATCGGTGTATGCAGGTCAATCAACCCGGTTTTACGATCTTTGGCAACTTTTCTTATAACCGGCAATACTTCCCGCACATTCTGGCTGTTAATCCCTCCGCCTGTTCGCTCACCGCCGGTTTTGCTGAATGCAGGCGCAGGCAGGCAAAGATAAATCACAACATTACTGTTGGCGCTCCTGAACTCATCAACATACAAATTGAGATCTTTTTCCAGGTTGTCCTTATTCACCCACTCTTTTGATTTGCTGTCATTGGTGCCAAGCTTCATGACTATAATATCGGGTTGGAACGCTTTCGCCAGTTCATACCGGGATGCAGTGGCATAACCACGCTCGCCACGCAGGATAGTTCGCCCGGCCCCGCCGAACCCTCTAACATCATAACCTTCGCCCATCAATTTAGACAGGCGCGCCGGATAGGAATTGTTCCTTTTATCCTTAACACCGTATCCCACGGTAATACTGTCACCCATACAGGCCACTTTAATCTGCCCGAATACTGTTCCAGCAAGCATCACACTTACCAGAAATACTGCTGTATTTTTAATTTTCATACGTTATTCCTTTCTATTTTGTTTTCTACACGAGAAACCATACCGCAGCATTACATGCCGCACCGCATACAATGCGGTAGTTACCGTTAACGCCTATCAAATTTCCTCTTTTTAGTGTATTTCGTGGTTAATTATTTTCATTCTTTTATTTTTCAAGAATCCTGATGTTTCTAAAATGAATCTCGGCGCCTTCACTCTGGAAGCCGATTGGACCCTCGGTCAATTCAGAGTCGGAAACGGTCGAGACAACACTTCCGTTAATAGTAATCGTCATCTCACCGCCATTAACATCGATCACATTGGTATTCCATTCACCGAGAGGTTTAACTACTTTCTTACGTACTTCGTCGTCAAAAGTGTGCTTGCATTTGACATTGCGCGGAATAGGAAGAATGAGACCCGCCTGGCGATGCATTCCCTGTACCTCAATACTTTTCGGCCATACACCCAGCAAGTTCTTTTCCTTGATGTGAATCAGGCATCCGCTGTTAAACTTTTTATTAGTTTTCAATTCGTCAGGCCTTTTGAATTTCCAGTCGTATGTCAGCGTATATTTACTGTAAGACTTCCTGGTATACATATAACCTGACGGTTTGCCGCTGCAGATCACGACACCGTCCTTCACTGTATAAGTCCCGTTATTTTCCGTCCCTTTCCTTCCTATGGAGAAAGCAAAGCCGTTAAGATCTTTCCCATTAAAAAGATCTTTCCATTCACCCGTCTGCGCGACGTCTTTTCCACCTTCATTCACCTCATCTTCTTTAGAAAGTTCCTTTATACGAATATTGCGGAATTGAATAAGCGCGGAGGCCGAATTCCATTCCTTCTTTCCTTCGTTGTATCCGCCATGGTGCTGAAGCGCAATCGGGCCTTTTTCAGGAATGCCCGGCATACGGCTGTCAATCACGAGCTTTCCATTGAGAACAACTTTTACTTTCTCCCCTCGCATCGTGATCTCCATTTCATTCCATTCACCGACCGGCTTGTCGGCATTAACCTTTGGAAGCGCGCCCTTGACTATCTCCGGATCTTTACTTCTATGGTATGACCAAAGTTGGCCCGATCCGCATGGCCAGCACCAGAGATTGACCTGGCTCTGTCCTGTGCCCCGAACAAATATTCCCGAATCCGCATTCTTGACCGGCTGCGTCATCGGCTTACCGTTAGCATCCTTCTTCTGCGTACCGTCAGGATTGAAAACCTTGGCATTGTAAGGTTTGCCTGCCGTTCTCTTGAAACGCCATTCCAGTTGAAGAACATAGTCTTCGAATTTCTTCTCCGTAACAAGGTTGCCGCCCTTTGACTCGTAGTCAATTACCCCATCAACCACTTTCCAGTTATGATCTTTTTTCGGGGTAACCCAGCCGCTGAAATCTTTACCGTTAAAAAGGCTGACCCAGCCTTCTTCAGCATTTCCCCGCACTGCCATTGTTACTGTCATTACCAAAACCATCCATGTCGTCATTACACATGCCTTCTTCATACCGAACCTTCCTTTCTGTTTTATTCCCAACACACCACACTACCATTCTGCAAACTGACAAACAGCTTAACGCCCGCAACTGCCATACCGTCAAACACAGGCGGGGCCGCAAGTTCATATTCCTTAACCTTTTTACCATCTTTAAGAGACATAATTTGAAGCAAACCCTTGCCGGCGCTCCCGTAACCGCCAACCAATAATTTATCGCCGGCCATAACAATTGCCTGCGGTCTCGTATCCAGAGGCACCTGCCATTTCATTAAAGAATCAACCTTTTCCATCACTTCTTTTGACCTCGAAAAATCTCTCCCGACACCATCATCTCCAAGAACCTTATTCAAAGAGTTATAAATAACATACGAGAAATCAATAGTGTTCCAGAATCCCCCTTCTTTCCCCTGTTTCCTCCTGACGCCACAGACATTATCATCATTATAAGAAAGCAGCATCCCGACAGGAACAATAAATCGCGGCGATCTTGAACCAAGATTCCTTACAGCCCACTCATATGCCGGATTGATTCCCTTGAAATTGCCGCCGCCCAGCATCAAATGCGACCTGTGAGATTCCTTATCATCAAGAATTCTTGATGTAGAAAACAAATGACGTCCAAAACCATCCTGCCGCTCCAGCTTGTCATTAAACTTCATATGCTTCAAATATATTGAGTCACCCTCACTTACCAGCATATCCGAAATAACTCCTTCCATAGTAAAGGCGTCACTATTGTCCGACTTGTCCTTGATACCTGGATTACCGCTCTTCACGACTGACTCATAAACCACTTCACCGGTATCAGGCTTCAGCGCGAAAAGGTAAATGCCACCATCCAGATAAGATGATCTTCCTGCGCAAAAGTATACAAGATCATTCTTTATGAGAACCGAGCCATGCACCGGCCACAAGGATTCAAGCTGATCAAACACGACCGTGTTCATATTCTGCGGCGCTGCCCTGAAACGCCATACCATCTTACCGTCTGAAAGACTGAGACAATACACATATCCGTCCATACAGCCAAAGAGAACCTTGCCCTTGTAAATAGCAGGCGGTGAATCAATTCTTGAGCCTGCCGTAAAAGTCCACTTCTCTTTGCCGCTTGCCGCATCCGTCGCTATAACCTGATGTGTATCTTTTGAGGCCACCATCACAATCCCATCTGCAATTACGGGTGCTGTAATATTAAGACCCGACCCAACCGTCCATATTTTCTTCAGCTCCGAAGGAACAGTTGCAGATGTCGAAGCTCTGCGCTTCGCGTCACCCCTGTACATGGGCCAATCGGATTGCGGATTGCGGATTGCGGATTGCGGAATATTGCCGTAGGCAAGCCCCTTGATCAATCTGTCTTTTCCTGACTCCTGACTCCTGATTCCTGACTCCTGCGCCCGCTTTGCGGGCGCTAATGCCCAGAACCCATACAACTGTGCCTCTACATAACACCCGCATGTATGAGGTGGCGCATAAATGAGGCCGTTTGCAGGCATCATACCGTACTCACATGCACCGCGCACCCAGTTGTTTCGTGAATGATTATCGCCTTTAAGATCAACAAATTCCAAACCGCGTTTCCCGGCGATAATATAGTTCTCCGTAGCCTTGGCTCTATAGCATCGGGGATGATGCCCGCCGGTAAGAAGGCTCCAGTAATTATCATTCTCCGATACTACCTCGCCTGTAATCAAGTCACGTCCTTTTGAAAAAGCGGGTGAAAACCAGACAATATTTCCCTGCACAAAGATATCCGGCTGTTTTTTAGAGAAAAAACCTTTACCCTGTATCGGATGCAGCCAGAGAAGTTTACCTGTCCCTGATGAATACGCCCACACATCAATAGAATCCGTAAGTACTACAGCATCCTTTGTTGCGACAAGCGTAATCATCGACCAGCCTGCATACCTGTTTACCGACTGTTTTCCCTTTTTTGATTTCTCTGAAGACTCTTTCTTTTGAGGACTCCCTGAAGAACGCCATAGTTTTTTCCCATCACCAACATTCAAACATACTACTTCCCCCTTTTCCTGCATGTAAACATGATCCCCATTTACCGCCAGAGTCAAAGGCGTAATATCGGTAGTACTATCCTGCGGCCATTTCCACAAAAGCTTGCCGCTGCCAGCATCAACCGCTACAATCGATTTACCTTTTCTTAACTTTTCAAAATCCTCCACGCTCATACTTTTATGCGAGTGTTCCGATGATTCCGCGCCGACAACAACAAACAGAATACCTTTATTAAGAATCAATTCCTCCGCATTTTCCGTACCCGCAAAAACTTTCTTAATCTCACCGGACGCTGCATCCAGAAGCGACACGGGTTTATTCAATCCCAATTGCGCATAAACATTGCCTTCATCACAAACAAGCAGTCGATGAAGCTGGACCGGGCCAGTCCGGAAATTTCTCAAATGATATCCCCATGAAGACACCGGCTGTTTCCATAACAGCATGCCATTAAATGCGTCACGCGCAATCAAGGCCCATTCAGGATCATCTTCTACCGAATGAAGAGTTGCTTCATCATGAACGTAAAAAATTCGACCGCCTGCCGTTACAATCGAAGTTACACTCGGCTGCACATCATGACTTCTTGTCCATTCCGGTTTTGCCAGCCACTGCATGCGTTTCGGAGGTCCGGCAACCTTGTCTTTTGCTACAGCATTATTGTCCGAACCGTGCAGGTAATGTGTCCAGTCGTCAATGGAGGAAGGGACTGGCTTTGTGAACATGGTCCAACCTTTGAGGCCCTCCTCAGGGTCAGGCCGTTTACTTTCCGCCCCGCCTCCCCCCGTAAAGTCAAGGCCAGACCCTTTCCGGGCCATTGCCACACCGCGCGGCGCTAACACCCTGTCGAACTCGGAACGCGGAACTCGGAACGCGGAATTCATCACGATCAGGTTTACGAGGTTGTCTGCGTAGGGAAGCCTCTTCCCGTCCCATGCATCCACCGACACTTTGCCGTACAATCCCTTGCCTTGAATATACTCACGCGCAGCTGCGACTTTCTTTTGATCAAGATCAATAGCATGAACCAGGTAACGGTCATTTACATGCAAGTCTGTTATAAATCCGGGATCATCAGCACCAACACAGACAACCAGCCCACCTTTGACGCCTGATGTCTTAACAAGCTCAGCAGCATTTTCAGCGTTAACACCCAGAATCGACACAAACATGACAATACACAATGATAATATTTTTTTCATTCTTCATCCCTTCCTAATTAAAAAGATTAGCACGATCCGACATATCCTACTCCCAACAAACCACATTGCCGTCCTTTAAGGAAATAAACACCTTTCCATTGGCCGCAGATAAACCATCGAATACTGGTGGTGAATCCAATTCAATCTGAAAGATCTTCTTTCCGTCCACCTTGGAATAAACGGCAAAAATCCCCCCAGCCCGGCCCTCCAGATATTTCCAGTAGTCCTGTTCGTCGGTTTTATCCGCCACACCGGCCAAATATAAATTATTCCTGTCTGCGAGCATGGCCATAACCCGCAAAGGAATATTGACATTCCAACTGTTTTTCCATGTAGACGTATCTTCCGTCCCGCCTTTTTTCTTATCTTGTTTGTCAGAAAGATCTTTGACTTCAGCCCTGCCAGACTTCTTATTGGCAAAAAGCTGATATCCACTGTCAGCCACCTTAAAGACACTTTCAGAATGGCTGCCTGAAACTTTGTATCCTGTCTGCCCTTTTATCCCGTAGATCGTATTTTCAGACTCACCTACAACAAGCAGGTGACCTACATTAGGTCGATCATTAAATATCCAGTAACTTCCGGTATACCACGTGTCATCACAAAAGCCGCTGTAAGCCTTTATAGAAGGAAAGTCTTGAGATCGATCCGCCTGTTTCTTCTTGTTCCCTCCCCATTTGCCGCCGCTGACAGAATCAAGATTTTCCGTATCAAAAATCAATCCGCGCATATGAAACTGTTTTTCGTTGCCGACAAGTATATCCGAGAGCACAGAGCCATCCACCTCTCCAAATGACTCAAAATCAGGGAGAACACATTTACTCTGTAAGGGAATTCCGGTTTTTACATCAAGGACATACAGGTAAATACCGGTATTGAGATGAGTGGATCTGCCTGCCGAACAATACACTTTGTCGTCTTGAACAATCAGGCTTCCAAATGCAGGCCATGCCGATTCGACCTGACTGAAAGCCGAAATCCGCATGTCATCAGGAGCCGCCCTGAAACGCCAGACAAGTTCCCCTTTAGATGCTTCAAGACAATAAATCCAACCATCCCTCGACCCGAAAACAACCAGTCCTTTATAACATGTCGGCGGCGAGTCAACTCTTCCACCCGCCATATAACTCCAAACAACACTGCCCGTGCTTTCATCAAGACAGTACACCTCATGTTCATCTACCGAAGATACAAACACCCGCCCGTCGGAAATAACGGGCTGAGTCAATTTACCACCAAGCGCAGCAGTCCATTTCTTTGAAAGTTCAACAGGTAATTCAGCATCCAAATAACCACTGCGCATATTATCATGCCGATATGTGGACCATGAGGATTGCGGATTGCGGATTGCGGATTGCGGATTCTTCCCGTAGGCGGGCTTGCCCTCCGAAGCTTTAGCGAAGGAGAGGCCTTTTTCAACAGCAGTGCTATCGGAAGGTTTCAGGTCGCGTTTTGAATCGGATGAAAGAGCAAAGAAAGCGTTAAGTTTCGTAGTCATATAACAGCGGCAATTATGCGCGGGGAAATATATCATGCCGTTTGCAGGCATAACTCCATAGCGACAGGCGCCCTTGATCCAGTTATGTTCACTTTTCTTGCCTGTATCCAGATCAATAAAATCGTTGCCCTTTTTCTTTGCTGTAAATATAAATTTTGAAGTGGCCTTATTTCTATAACAGTTGTGATGTCCTCCGAAACCCAAAAGATCGCGGGCCTCTATAGAACGTTTCTTTACTCCTGTCTTCGGATCAAGCCCGACAACTGAAACCGGATCACTTTCAACCGACCAGACAAGACCCTTAACCACAAAAATATCGGGAGGTGTAAAGTGCGCAAACGTAACACAGTCAAAGCTCCATATCTTTTTTCCGCTGGAAACATCAATGGCAAACAAAACAGCATCTTTTTTGTTCTTGGTAGCAAAGTTCTTCTCCTTGTGGAGAATCTGGCTGAAAAACAAGACTCCGTCACTGTATACAATGCTGCATAAATCAGGGTAATAATACTCATAAATAAATTTCGTTTTTTCATTACCACCAGCAGAATCGACAGGTCTTTCCGGTCTTTTAACTCTCCATCGCTCTGCGCCAGTCTTAAGATCCAGACCCAACACACTGTCCTGATCCACTAAAAAGACCTGTCCACCCCCAACGGCGAGACTGGAATCAACATATCTTTTCAAACTATCAACTTTCGGGGCAATCCCTTTATAACCAGAGCTTTCCCATAAAATGTCGCCGCTCTCAGCATCAACAGCCATTATTACTACATCCGGTTCTGTATCGGATTCATCAAGAGTCCTGTTAACAGCCAGAACAAGAACGCCGTTATGGTAAACTATTTCAAATGTTTTCTCTGTTCCTTTATATTTCTTAATCTCATTACCCGTTACAGCATCAAGGACATGAACTGCTGAATAAATACCCGGCGTAACAAATACTTTATCTTCGACAGCCACTAACCTTCTCATAAGTTGGTGCGGATTGGTAAACCTACCTAATAACTTCCCACTGCCCACCCAATACTTCGCCCCCCACTCCTCTATCGGGCGTTTCCAGAGAAGCACCCCGTTAAATGCATCTCGTGCAATTAAAAACCATTTATCAGGGCCTCTAACTCCTGGCGCACCCTCATCAAGAATGTAAAATATTCTACCCCGGGCCGAAACAAGTGCGCTCAGACCCGGATTAAGATTATGATGCCTTATCCATAAAGGATCCTGAATCCACTGAAGATTTCTCGGAACCTCCTGAAGCTTGGAACCAGCCACGGCATTATTGTCCGGCCCATGAAGCCAATGGGTCCAGTCGTCGATGTCAGAGGGAACCGGCTTTGTGAACATAGACCAACCGTCCAGGCCCTCCTCAGGGTCAGGCCGTTTACTTTCCGCCCCGTCTCCCCCCGTAAAGTCAAGGCCAGACCCTTTCCGGGCCATAGCGACACCCCTAGGCGCCAGCACCCTGTCGAGCTCGGAGCTCGGAACGCGGAACGCGGAACTCATAACAATCAGATTAACCAGGTTGTCCGCATACGGCAACTTCTCCCCATCCCACGTATCTACCGACACCTTACCGTAGAGACCCTTCGCTTGAATATACTTGCGTGCGGATTCAACATTCTTCCGGTCTGTATCCAAAGCGTGAACCAGATAACTTTCGTTAGCGCAAAGATCCAATAACAATTGAGGATTATTACAACCAACATGGACAACAAGCCCGCCTTTAACGCCTGAGGCTTTGATTATCTCTTTTCCTGTATCTGAGGCCAAAGCAACAGACACAAAAGCAATCAACAGACCTGTTAAAAATAATCCTTTTCTCATATCCTATTACTGTCTTTTGTTTTTCATTTACTAAAACATACTATTGAACCATCCCGACAACTGACAAACAGCTTACCATCTACAGCAGCCATTCCGTTCCAGACCGGCGGTGATTCAAGCTTGTACTCTGAAATCTTTTCGCCTGTTTTCTTGTCCATGACCGTCAAGATCCCGCCTTTTCGTCCTTCGAAAGCTGCCCATGGATCATCCTTATCGACAACCAGAGTAAAACCGGCTGTGAAGAGATTCTCTTTCGTTACAACCATTGACCATGGACACACGAGGAATGTTTCTTCTTCCCAAACTTTTTTCTTTCCTTCCACTCTACCAAGAGCAACACCGTCATATTTAACGTCGGATCGAGCCTTGGACTTGTCTCTGGATGCCCCGAGAATGCCGGCATCTGTTCCGCCTTTGGGAACAAAATAGGCGGTATTCCCCCGATAGGAATGCGCCTGCACATAGTAAGCAGCGTCAACATCGCTGGCCACAAGATAACCGGTTGCCTCACCCGCGCTCCATTGAGCTCTATTGAACCATTGACTGTCAAAAAAACCGTTCATTGCGCTTACGCCTGGAATTCGATCCCGGCTCGACTGCGCCTTTGCAGAAGCCAATGAAGTTGACAAACTGATTTTCTGTTCGCGAACTGAAAGACTATCGCCACTGGAAACAAGAATTCCTGAAAACGCACTGCCGACAACTCTAATGTCAGTATCTTTCTGTTCTAGAGAAAAGTTCTTCTTCTCAATAAGTTTGCCTGTCTCAACATCCAGCACGTAAACATAGACGCCCCCATCCAACACCGACGAATCTCCCGCTGTAAAAACAACTTTACCGTCCTTGACAAGAACACTTCCATTAACAGGCCAGGGTGATTCAAGCTGATCAAAGGCCATAATGAGCCTGTCGCCGGGCGCCGCCCTGAAACGCCAGACTAATTCTCCGTCTGACGCACGCAAACAATAGACCCACCCGTTTCTTGCCCCAAACAGAACCAGCTCCCCGTAAATCGTTGGCGGCGAATCCACTTTGGCATCAGCAATATAAGTCCATTTCTCTTCACCCGAAACAGCGTCAAGCGCAACTATCTGATACTCATCAATACGCGACACATAAACGGTCCCATCCGCAATAACCGGAGGACTTATGTTTGAGCCGATCTTCTTTTCCCACGCAATGTTCAACTTGCTCGGAACAGATGCCGGTGTTGAAGAACTACGCATTGGATCGTGCCGAAACGTCGGCCATGCGGATTTCGGATTGCGGATTTCGGATTTCGGAATATTCCCGTAGGCGGAGCCTTTGACGAGGGGGTTATCGTCTGTAAGACGCTCTTTGTATAATCCTACAGAGTCTTCTGAAGCAAAGGCATAGAAACCGCGCGGCTGAAAGCCCATAAAACATCTGCAATGATCCGGGAACCTGTAAAACAGACCGTTCGCCAGCATAGGTCCTTGACGACACCCGCTTCTTGCCCAGTGATTAATAGAAGATTCGGTTCCATCCAGTTTTATAAATTCGGCTCCGCGCCTTCCGAAAATCAAATATCTCTCTGTGGCCTTGTCAGGATAGCAACGGTGATGATGTACTGCTTTATCAAATGCGTCTGAAACGGACAATCGCTTTTTAACTGCACCAGTCTTCGGATCAAGAGCAATATACCCGGAAGGTTCAACTGAACGATATTTCATAGTCAATATAGAAGCAGGATCCAGATCAGTATCATCAGCAATCCAGATCAAACCGTTTATACCAAAGATATTCGGTCCATCCTGAAACCCTGTCGAACCACCTGTATAACGCCACAGTTCTTTTCCGGTCTCAGGAGACAACGCCTGAAGAACTGTCTTAAGATTGTAACCACCTGTACCCTGCTGCATCGGGTGCTGAACAAAAACCAAACCTGCATAACAAACTATGGTATGCAGGTTAACATTATAATAATGTCCCCCTTTATATTGGGGATCCAAAGTAAAAAGCCTGGGACTGGCCCAGCGAGTTTTACCATTCAAAGGTTCAAGACAAACAACGCCTTTTTCATCTACTATAAAAACGCCTTGATCGGAAACCGTAAGGTTAAGATGACGATATGCCCCCATTCTACCAAGGCCTACATAGGTTCCCACAAAAGTCTCGCTTTCCCATAATTCCTTTCCGCTTTCAGCATCCAGAGCCAACACGCGTTTACACGGAATATCCGTGGTACTCGTGGGTTTAGAATTTGCCCCGTCTCCCGGCCACGGCTTCAAATCTCGATCATTTACCGACATATAGAGAATGCCTTTATGCATGACTATTTCATCAGCATACTCACTACCCTCATAAGTCTTCAACACCTCACCCGTTTCTACATCAAGAGCTGACACAGGAGTATTGAAACCCAGCGTCAGATAAAGTTTATCACCAACCGCTATCATGCGTTTGCGTATATTAATAGGATGATTGAACCGCATCTGATGGCTTGCTGTCCAATAACTCCAGACCCATGGTCCCCATGCCGATATGTCACGTTTCCATAAAAGCTTACCGTTAAACGCGTCGCGCGCACTAAGACGCCATATTCCAGGGATACCGGAAAAACTCATTGGCGCTTCATCTGCGATATAAAAGATTCGCCCTGAAGCAGACACCATATTCCAGAAGCTCGGAATCATCCCGTGATGACGCTGCCACATAGGGCCAACCTGCCACTGCACATATCGCGGCGGCCCGACAAGCTTGTCCTTTGAAACCACATTACCATCGGCCCCATGTTTCCAGTGAGTCCATTCGTCGATGGAGGGAGGGACCGGTTTTCTGTACATAGTCCAACCGTCCAAGCCCTCCTCAGGGTCAGGCCGTTTACTTTCCGCCCCGTCTCCCCCCGTAAAGTCAAGGCCAGACCCTTTCCGGGCCATAGCGACACCTCTGGGAGCAAGCACCCTTTCGATTTCTTTTCCTATATCCCGAATCCCGGATCCCGGATCCCGGATCACGATCAGGTTTACGAGGTTGTCTGCATACGGCAGATTCTTTCCATCAAACACATTCACCGACACCTTGCCGTAGAGACCCTTCGTTTGAATATATTTGCGTGCAGCGGCGACTTTCTTCTGATCGACATCCAGACAATGAACCAGGTATTTCACCTGCCCTGAGCTTGTCGAAGGGTCATCAGCATGCAATCCCACAACAAAGTCGGGATTCTCTGCACCAACACAAACCACAAGTCCTCCTTTGACACCAGAAGCCTTAATAATTTCAGCAGCATCCTCCGCATGCAAACCAACAGCCAATAGCATCAGACAAACTATGATCAATCTCTTCATTCGTATAACTCCATCCATGTTAATTTAATATATTGTGTTCCCTTAAAAATTTCTCTGTGTCTTTCATTATCTTATCAAAGCTGGCGTCTCCGTTTTTCTTCCTGAACCAACTGCCGTTAAAAAAGCCGTGACCCAGCCCTTCAAATGGGACCAGGACACATATATTGCCCGCTTCTTTCATAAGCCCGGTAAACCGCTCAACGTTTTCAAAGGGAACGGTTTTATCCTTTGTTCCATGAAAAATAATGGTTGGAACAATTCCTCTTTTCACATGGTGACAGGGCGAAAGCTCTGTTTCACGACCCTCCACCTTGACGGCGCCATACCCCTTACTGGTGGTGTCAATAACAGGATTATTTAGAATCATAACATTCGGAACGGAACTGATGCTCATATCTTCACCATCTTCTTCATGCTCTTCAATAACACCGGTCGTTGCAGCGACATGACCCCCTGCCGATCCGCCTGAAGCAACGACACGATCAGGATCAACACCTAACATTTCAGCATTCTTCCTGATCCAGCGAATAGCTGACTTGCCGTCTTTAACACATTCAAACGGAGTTGTCTTATGTTTATTTGCTATACGATATTCAAAACTGATCGACACCATGCCCAGCTTATTACACGCACGGGCCTGCTGATAAAACTGTTTAGGATGCCCGCTGACCCAGCCGCCGCCAAAGAAAAAAGCAATAGCCGGCCTTTTTTTTTCCGACGGCTTATACCCTTCCGGATAAAAAACATGCGCATTCAAGACTACATCGCCAACTTTCTTGTATTCCATTATTTTATCCGGCTCACGGTTCTCTTCAGCCTTTAAAGTCAAAGCCGAGACAACAAGAAATAACAGCGGCAGAACAAACCTTGCGATCAAACTTAATTTCTTCATTTTTCTTCTTTCATAGGTCCTATAAAACATATTGATCCTATTTCCAACAAACAACACTGCCATTCTCAAGGGAAACAAACAGTTTGCCATCTGCGGCAATCATTCCATCATTGACAGGATTCGAGTCCAGTGGATATTCGGCAATTTTTTCTCCATTCTTCCTGGAAAACGCCATCATCACCCCGCCTTTTTTCATTTCATCAGCACTCTCAAATATCCGTAACGAGTCATATTCTCCCGCCACATAAACAGTATCAGATGTCAAAAGCATGGAATTAACGATGAGTTTAACCTTTTCCGTCCAGAGATGACTTCTCGTCCCTGAATAATCCGGCCGCCATTTACTACGGGCAATACCTTTCAATTTCGCCCGTTCTTCTTCCTCTTTCTTTACAAGTTCCTGGTCATCCTCTACGATCACGTTCTTCTGAGAATATAGTCTTATACCAACAGGAAACATCCTTGGTGAATATTTAATATATTGCTGATGATGATCTCCTGTATGGTTTTCAGGCCACAGTGACGGTGTATATTTCCGAAAAGAGTATAGCGACTGAATACCAACGGCAACCTTATCATCGAAAACTATCATCAGGCCGAACGGGTTATCATATGTATAACTACCGGACTTAACTTTATTCGAGCCCAGCACCCAGCTCATTCTATGCATTCTGGAATCCCCTAAGATGCCTGTGATGCTATTAAGAATGGTTCCTTCTGCTCCAAAGCGCGACAACTCTTTAGTGAACAATACATTTCTCATGCCGATAACTTCCCCATTGGAAACAAAAATATCCGGCATACCCGATGAACGAATATGCTCTCTGTCACCAGCAACATCGGTTTTCTCGGCGGACATGGTTTTATCAAACAAAACCTCGCCGGTCGCCACATCAAGCCCCATAAGCCTGATACCACCGTCAACATTTGAATGCCGGCCGGCAGCAAAATAGACTTTCTTATTAAGAATAAGAACCGCGCCATGAACCGGCCATGGTGATTCAAGCCGGGACTCAACCACTATTTTCCGGTCTGTCGGGGCCGCGCGAAAACGCCACGCCAGTTTTCCATCAGAAACCCTGACTGCATAAACATGACCGTCTCGTGATCCAAAAACCGCCAGCGGCCCATAAATCGAAGGCGGCGAATCAATGCCGCCTCCGGCTGTAAAAGTCCATAAATTTTTGCCGGTCTTTCCATCGAGACATACCAATGTGTGTTTATCTTCAGAAGCAACAAAAAGCCTGCCGCCCACTGAAACAGATGAAGTTATTTCCGCACCCAATCTCTCGCTCTTCCACAACTTCTTCAATTTACCCGACAAGCTGGTCTGCGCGAAACCGCTACGCGAAATATCGTGTCGATAGGTTGGCCAGTCATTATTCTTCTTTAATGCCGATTCAGCCACGGTCCATATGCCGCCCTCTTCTTTTCCCTGTCCCACAACTTTTTCCTCTGCAGCGCTCAACTTCTTGATCTGTTGATTCACATCATTATATGCAACCCCTTTAACAAGAGCCGGCGCATCCGTACCGGAAGTGTTTTCCGAGATCTGTGCGGTAAACGCCATAAGCCCGTTAAACTTCGTATTAGGATAGCAGGCGCAGGGATCAGGCGGAACATAAACCATGCCGTTACAGGGCATGATACCATACTGACAAATCCCTCTAATCCATACGTTTTGCTTATGACCTTCACCGTTAACATCAAGAAAGTCCACTCCTCTTCGCCCATAAATCAAATAATTCTCCGTGGCTTTGTTGCGATAGCAACGGTGATGATGACCACTCGGCAAATGTTTTTCTGCAATGGATTTCTTTTTTTCGCCCGTCAAAATATCCACACATATTTTTTTCCCAAGCTCATCGCGATCACGCTTCTGCTTGTCGCTGTAATGATAGCCCTGCGCATTTGCCAGCCACAAATCGTTTCCTATAATGAACATATCTCCGGAGCCCCCGAAACCAGCATAACCGAATGGCTTATTCCAGACCGACTTCCCATCAACCATGGAATAAGCTTTGAGTTTTTCATAACCAAGACATACCGCAATATCCTTGTGAAGAACCAGCGTAGGAGCATAATTGGTAAGAAAGAAACCTTCCGTCTTAAATGGTGCCCGCCATATTTCCTTACCATCCTTAAGATTCACACAGAATATATGATCGGCATCCATAAAACACACCTTGCCACCTATAGCGCTGAGCGATGTCGGGACAAGATACTTGAAATTATCACCGGTCTTCTCCCATAAAACTTTTCCGGAAAGAGCATCATATGCAATAATTTTCTTTGCATGTTCGGGCTCAAAATCCTTAACGAATCTTTCACGGTAACTATTGATAAGAGGAGATGCCTTATGCACAAGAGCGGGATCGCCTACAACTACAAAAAGGACACCGTCATGACAGACAATCTCTTCGGCTTTTTCCGAACCTTTATAAGTCATAAGAGTTTCGCCTGAAGCGGCATTAAGAACAGAGACAGGCGCTGTTAATCCCAATGTCACATATACACGGTCATCAATAGAAACAAGCTTACGATTCAGCCAGATAGGTCCGGCTCGAAATTTATGAAGGTGGTTAACCCAATTTTTTATATCGCGTTTCCACAACAGCACGCCATTAAAAGCATCACGGGCAACAAGCTTCCATTCGGGCGGATGATGAATCATCGATGTCGACCCTTCATCGATTATATAGAACATTCTGCCTTTACTGGAAACCATGGCGCTTATACTGGCCAAAGCATCATGGTCCCTGGAAAATTGCGGACCTGCCTTCCATTGCAGATACTTCGGCGGTCCTACTCTGCTGTCTTTGGCAACCATATTACCATCCGGACCGTGCAGATAATGGGTCCAGTCGTCGATGGAGGGAGGCCAAGGTTTTGTGAAGATAGACCAACCGTCCAGGCCCTCCTCAGGGTCAGGCCGTTTACTTTCCGCCCCGTCTCCCCCCGTAAAGTCAAGGCCAGACCCTTTCCGGGCCATAGCAACACCCCGCGGCGCCAGCACCCTTTCGAGCTCGGACCCCGCCGTGGCGGGGCAGGTTGCGGACTTGTCCCGCTTCGAGGGATTGCGGATTGCGGAGTTCACAACTATCAAATTAACCAGGTTGTCTGCGTAGGGAAGATTTTTCCCGTCAAACACATCCACCGAAACTTTTCCGTACAGCCCTTTTGTTTGAATATACTTGCGCGCGGCAGCAACTTTCTTCTGATCGACATCCAGACAATGAACCAGGTATTTATCATCAGCATGTAATCCCACAACAAAGTCGGGA
The DNA here is from genome assembly GCA_042565725.1 of Verrucomicrobiota bacterium. Lineage (GTDB taxonomy): Bacteria > Verrucomicrobiota > Kiritimatiellia > UBA8416 > JBHORK01 > JBHORK01. The sequence continues at coordinate 22,228 of JBHORK010000015.1, read as the reverse complement.
TTCTCCGCACCAACACAAACTATAAGCCCGCCTTTAACACCGGAGGCCTTTATAATCTCCAAAGCGGTTTCAGCTTGAGCAAAACCGCTTAACAAAAACATAACAATTACTAATGTCGTTATCTTTTTCATGTTTTCCTTTTAGTAAATCTTACAGGACATATCAGTCCTCTTTCCAGCAAACAACACTGCCGTCTTTCAAGCTGATGTAAAGCTTGTCTGCTGCTGCCGCCATGCCGTCCCATACAGGTGGTGCGTCAAGTTTGTATTCCGCAAGCTTCGCACCATCATCAGATGAGACCGCCCATAGAATGCCTCCTCTATTGCCCTGTAATGCATCCGCCTGTTCAGCGGCTTTGGCTTGAAGGTTCTGATCATTCAAATTGCAGTTTATTTGTTCTTCATCCAGTATGTCCGGAGGACCGGAAATAAAAACCTTGTCCGGGGTAAGAACCATGGCCTTCACCAGAATCGGAATTGCAGAGGACCATAAATTTTTTGGGCAGGGCACTGTCCGTTTTCTCATCTTGGGTGGCCCTTCCTCTACGAATGCTTCCCCCAGTTCCGGAACTTTTTTCATAGCGAACAAATGATATTCCATCCATGAACTTACATGCATAGCTGCAAAATGCCTGGTATTTCGCCGGAATCCACAGACGGTTTCCTCGTCAAAAACAAGCATTCGTCCGGCAGGAGCCTTTTGCCCCGCGCGGACCCAACCGCCGGCGCCGGCTCCCACTTCACCCCCGTAAATCCAATATGAGCGATGCCACCACGAGCCATCCAGAAATCCAATCGGGGAAAACAGGTGTGCGTCAGGAGCCTCTGTTTTCCTTAACTGTTTTTTTTCACCTTTCATATTGAAAACCAGAGTTCGCATATAGATGTTTTTTTCGTCACAGCTTAGAATATCCGGTAGCGTTGTCGGTAAATTCGGCCATCGAATATCCTCATCCAGTTTTTTGCCTGTAATCGGATCATGATCATCGAAGATAGTTTCCGAGATTAATTCACCTGTTTTAATATTCAGCCGCAGGTAGCGTATGCCTCCGGCAAGAAACATGGAGCGACCGGCAACGCAATGGACTTCGTTTTCGCGGATCAGCACACTGCCGTGCACAGGCCAGGAGGACTCGATTTGTTCAAAAGCCATGATTCTCTCGTCGCGCGGCGCTGCCCGGAATCGCCAGATCAGCTTGCCGTCAGCCGCACGCAAACAATAGATCCAGCCGTCCCGGCATCCGAACACCACATGTCCGGCATGAACAGAAGGGGGCGAATCGACTGGTCCGCCGGCAATGTAATTCCATATCTCCTTACCGCTATCAGCGTCTAACGCATAGACGGTATGGGTATCAATTGAGGCAACGTAACATTGCTTTCCGGCAACTACCAATGCGCTCAATCGTCCGCCAAGCTTGGTTTTCCAGGCCGATTTGAGATCTGCAGGAACATGGTTTGGAGTATAACCGCTTCTGGCCGGGTCATGACGATAGGTAGGCCAGTCCGAACGCGGAACGCGGGACGCGGAACGCGGAATTTTTCCGGAGGCGGAGGACAGAGGACGGACGACAGACGACAGATTCTGAACGCCTGAATATGCTGGGCCTTTGATCAATCTTTCTTTCGCTTCCCGCTTCACTCTTCCCGCTTCACTCTTCGGCGCAAGCGCGTTGAGTCCATTTAACTTGGCCAGAACATAGCAGGCGCAGGCATGGGGTGGCGTATAAATCAGGCCATTGGCAGGCATAAGCCCGTAAAGGCACTCGCCGCGGGTCCAGTCATGCCTGGACCGTTCCTCTTTACCTCGAACATTGACAAACTCTATACCCGATCTTGATGTCAGAATGTATTTTTCCGTGGCTTTGGCCCGATGACAACGATGATGCGGCATGTGCCCACCAGTGGTATCCGGATATTCCCGCTTGATCTCTCCTGTTTTCAGGTCCCGCCCCAGAAACAGGCCTGAGTCACGCTTGTTGCTCAAAGGCGCACTCCAGACCAAACCGTCAATCACAAACAAATCCTCAGGTGAAGCATAACCACAGGGTGGATGCGGTTCGGTCCAGAGAATATCACCTGTCCCGGCATCTACTGCCGTCATCGTATCTTTGCCGCCTTTCTTCATCGAAACTTTCTCGCCGCCGGCAAACATGACAATATCATCGACAACAACCAGTGTTGGCGCAAACCAGGGAGCGATTGCAGGCGAAACGGGAATGGGCTTGGAAACCCAGAGCGATTTACCTGTTTTTCGATCCAACGCGACAATGCTCTCCCCGTCATGAAAATAGATACGCCCGGAATCGGCGGCCAGAGTCATCGGCAGGATATGGTGTTGGGCGGCCCATAGTTTAACCCCTGTATCCGCTTGAACAGCCTGGATCGTGCGCAGTTTCTTCTTTCTACTCATGGCCTTAACATTCACCCGCATAATGTCCGGTTCTGGATATTTTGGTATTTCAACGTGATCCGTGACTACCAGAAACAATATATTCTCAGACAGAATAACTTCCTCTGTAACCTGAATATCCGGATAGGTTCGAATAACGGCTCCTGTTTCAGCATCGAGCGCGGTCAAAGGTTCATTCAAACCCAGTGTCACATATACCCGGTCCGCATCCGCAACAAGTCTTCTCGGCAACAGTGCAAACCCCGCCTTGTTCGGCCATATGTGAGGCCACCATGACGCAATCTTCCGCTTCCACAATATTTTTCCATTAAATGCATCACGCGCAACAAGAAACCATTCCGCCGGCAGTTGAATAGAAGAAACCGATCCCTCATCAATAATATAGAATAAACGACCAGCCGCAGAAACCATTGCAACCGTGCTGCCCATATGGTCATGATGTCGTGCCCATGCAGGACTTCCGGCCCATTGCAACCGACGAGGCGGCCCGACAATTTGGTCTTGTGCCACCGCATTGTTGTCCGGGCCATGCAGGTAATGGGTCCAGTCATCAATCTCCGGCGGAACTTTCTTTTTGTATATATTCCAACCTTTCAGTCCCGCCGGAGATTGATGAAGAATGGTTGATGGTTGATGGTTAATGGTTAATGGTTCCTTGATCAGAGCAACTCCGCGAGGCGCCAAAACCCTTTCGATTTCTTTTCCTATATCCCGAATCCCGGATCCCGGATCACGGATCACGATCAGGTTTACCAGGTTATCTGCGTAGGGAAGATTATTTCCGTCAAACGTATCTACCGACACCTTGCCGTATAGCCCCTTCCCCTGTATATACGCTCTTGCTCTGTCAATCTTCTCTCTACTCTCTCCTCTCTCCTCGCTACTTCTTATAAGTGCATGCACGAGATAACTGTCATTTACATGCAACCCTGTTATAAACTCAGGGTCTTCCACCCCGACACAAACAACCAGCCCGCCCTTAACGCCGGAGGCTTTGATAATATTATCGCCTGCCACGGCGTAGCTTCCTGGCGAAGTCTGGGCATTTTCGGCATAAGCGCTGAACAAAAGGGAAAGAGCCCATGTATATAAAACTATTCTTTTCATAATTACTGATCTTATCATTGTTTGGTTTAATTAAGAGCTGTATTCAGGAAGAAAACCCCTTCAAACCGGTTATTTTGACATGAAAACGACAAAAAAAAGGGTAGGCAAATATTGCGTGAAATATTTGTGCAGGGTCAAAGACAATTCAGGAAAACATATAAAACAGAGATTCTTATTTATTCCCTGACTTTTCTTTCATAAGTCGTTCGTTTCTTGCATCATTGATCATGCAGGGTCTCACTTTTTCCCACCATTGATCAAAAAATGCCGTCATCTTTTTGACATCCTCAGGAAACTGATCGATTACATTTTTCGTTTCACCCGGATCGTTTATATAATCGAACAGTTCCAGATTGCTCTTCCTGTCCCATACCAGGCTGAAACGCGGGCCACGCACACCTGCATGAATATACTTATGTGCATCTACCTCCCCATCCGGCCAACGACCCTTATGCACAATAAGATAACGGTCACTGTCAAATTCTTCCGGTTTATTTTTGAAAAGCGGTGTCAGACTCCTTCCCTCCACACCCGGGTCATCAACAGACACACCTGCCAGTTCCGAAAAAGTAGGAAGCAGATCCAGTGCGCCACAAAGCGTCTTATCGTCCCTTGGCATATCCATAACACCGGGCCAGCGAATTATAAACGGCACACAGGCGCCGCCTATCCATGGCTGACCTTTCGCGCCGCGCATGCCGGCGTTATATAAACCATCCGGTTTCAGGAAACCATTTCCGTCATGGCCAGCGCCCGTTGAGGATGAAATAGCATGCCCGTTATCAGTCATGAATATTAATATCGTATTATCGGCTATTCCCATTTCATCAATTCGTTTACGTAATATCCCGAAGTTGTCGTCTATATTGGTAACCATTCCATAATAGATCTGTCTTTTCTCATTAAGACCACTGTCCTTATACATTGCTTTATATTTCTCTTCGACAACCAGCGGGATATGCGGCGCGTTCGTTGAAAGATAACAGAAAAACGGCTTATCCTTATTCTCTTCAATCCATTCCATTGCCTTGGAGAAAAACAGGTCCGTGCAGTAACCTTTGTACTTTTCCCGTTCTCCATTGTGATAAAGGGCGGGATCAAAATAGTTTGCGGAGTTCATGTAGCCTTTATGATGGTAAACAGCTTCATCAAAACCACGGTCATGTGGTCGATAACCCTCCTGTGATCCTAAATGCCATTTCCCGAATATTGCGGTTGAATATCCGGCTTTTTTCAGATATTGCGGCAGGATAGTAAAATCCTTGTTTAAAATTCCACGACCATACGTGGTATGCGTAACACCGCCGTAGAATTCATGGCGGCCGGACATCAACTGCGCGCGTGACGGCGAACAGCTCGTCGATACATGATAATTGGTAAAGCGCACCGATTCGGCATGGAACTTATCTATATTAGGTGTCTTAATTATCTTGTTACCCGAACAGCCAAGCTCGCCCCAGCCCATATCATCAGTGAAAACGAGAATTATATTAGGCTTCGAACCTTTCAGCGATGACCCCTTTGCTTTGGGGTCCGTTTTTGCCAGCCCTGCACGTGCTGATAAAAAACCTGCTGCTGACAAACCGCACATTGTCAAAAAATCACGTCGCTTCATATCAATATATCCCCCTTTAATTAAAACTTCACTTTTTCGGGTTTACCGGATTTTAACGAAACTTCCTGTTTATTTCCTTTATATTGCACAATCAATTTCTGCGCTACAGGTGACTCAAGCAAACATTGCTTCAACTTCCCATTCTTCCATTCCATATCCACAGTAATATTTCCGCGCGCCTTGACACCTTTTACCGATCCTGTATGCCATGCGTCCGGCAGGGCGGGAAGAAGGACCAGCCGTTCCGGATAACTGTTCATCAACCCTTCCACAATAGCCGCGCTGATCCCGAAATTGCAATCAATCTGAAACGGCGGATGCAGTCCGAAAAGATTAGGCAACAACCTTCCCTGCATACGATTAACAGGATCCTTGTCGTACTCAGGTCTACCATCTATGCCGTATACGGTCTCAACGGGATTCATATGCGGCTTGGCAAAACATACAAACTGACGATGAAACTTATCCTTGTCACCTATCCTGGCCCAGCATGCCAATCTATGCGCCTGCCCCCAGCCGGTAGTCAACATTCCGCGATCTATAAGACTCTTGCGACATGCCTCCGCAAGTTCCGGTGTGTCTTCAGTATTAATTTCCACTCCGGGAAACAGGCCCCACATATGAGATATGTGACGATGGTTAAGTATAGCTTTCTCAGACCGATAGTATTCCATCAGCCGTCCGGTCTCAGTGATTCCGTCTTTTGGCATCATTGCCAAAGCGGCGCGAACCTCTTCACGATAATCCTTGTCTATGCCGAGTATCTCAGAGCCCTTGATAACATTACGCATCATTTCCCGGACGGACTGAGAATCTATCGCCGCCGCATAACACATCCCTGGAAGCTCCGGGGAATGACTCGGAATAGTAACCAGCTCTCCCGTTTCCGGATGTTTTACGAGTACACCTTTTAAAAAGCTATTCGCAGCGCCCTTGAGAACAGGATATATCCGCTTAAGGTAATCCATGTCTCTGTTATAATCATAATGCCACCACAGATGCTGACATAGCCAGGGAGTAGCCGACGTTGCTATGCTCCATGAACCTCTATGCAGGGGTGATGTATACCCCCACACATTACTCTGAATAAAATTCACCCATCCGTCATCAACATTAAAGTATGCCTTGGCCGTCTTTTTGCCGTTAGGCACGAGAATTTTTTCTATATAATCAACCATGGTACTGTGACACTCGGAAAGATTACTTACTTCGGCGGGCCACATATTCATCTGCAGATTGATATCAAGGTGATAATCACAGTTCCATCCGGGATGCAAACTGGTGGCCCAGATACCCTGAAGGTTAGGAGGCAAACCACCTTCACGACATGAAGATATCAGCAGATACCTACCGAAATTATAAACCAGCGCAGGATACGACATGTCTTTAGAAGGATCTTTGGCATGAAGTTCCATGCGATCTTCTATTGTCATTTTAACAAGTTCTTTGTTCTCCGGTCCGAACCTTAAATCAACACGATTAAAAAGCTGCTGATAATCGGCAATGTGTCTCTGCTTGATTTTCTCGTAATCGGCAGCTTTAAATCCTGCCAGGTGTTTTATCCCTGCACTTCTCGGATCTTCTCCGCGTTGACCGTCAGGTCCAGCGTAATCCGTCCGAGCGACCTGATACATGATAACACTGCGCGCGTTCCTGACAGTAAGCGTATCACCTGACACCTTAACGGTTCCTCCGTCATTAAAGACTCTTATACAGGAGGCATATTTCATACCTTCGTCGTCATCCGTATCATCATAATCCGGCACCTGTCCGCACATCACCAGAGTACGATCATCATATTTTTCCGTTGTAAAACGTTCGAGACGTTTCATTGTGAGCGTAAAACCAATTCCCTTGGGATCATCCGTCGCTATGCGACTCACAAAAACTTTGTCCGGAAAACTGATGAAATGCTCACGGCTGTGATGATAATCACTATAGTCATAATCAACCGTTGCCAACGATTTTCCCAGATCCATTGTACGGCGATAGTTTTTCACTTCAGCTTTCTCCGGAGCGTTCAAAAAGCTCATCGCGATATGCCCGAGATTCTGATATGACCCGAACGGTGTCCTGCCCTGCAAACCTTTCCCGTCCTTGCCCTTCAGATGACTGCCTGTCCCGTTACCGATACAGAGAAAATGCTGCTCAATATACCTGGCGGCCGACAGCTCTCCTTTGACCGGTTTAAAAAATTTTCTCCTGATCTCCGGCAAATATTTATAGGCATCCTTTTTATCAGAATCCTGCGGACCGCCGCCCCATAGAGTAAGCTCATTCAGAATAATCTTTTCACCTTCGGTATTACCGGTAATGATTGCGCCCTGTCGCCCGTTACCCAGCGGAATACCCCGGTAAAGAATGGAACGATCCGGGTATAACTTGAAAATATTGGCTGAAGTAAAAACCGTCTCCTGCGGACGCAGTTCATTTGCGAAAACCGAAACCGTAAACAACACCAACAAAATAAAACTTGCCGTAAAAATTAATCTTTTCATTTTTCGCCTAATAAGTCCTAGAGGACATATTGGTCCTATTCAAAACAAACCACTGTTCCGTTCTTTAAACTGACAAACAGCTTGCCGCCTGCAACAGACATACCATCAAGCGCAGGTGGGGCCGCCAATTCAGTTTCAAAAAGCAATTTTCCATCCTTTTTGGAATAGGCCATTAGCCTGGCGCCGCCTTTTCTGTCCTCAACCGCGGCCCATGGATCTTCATCCTCAACAACCATGGGTGAGCCTGCAACAAACAAGACATCATCAGCCAGCACCATCGCTTTGCCGTATAGCGGCACTTTTACAATCCATTCAGTTTTTCCGGAATCTACATTATTGGCATACAGGCCTATTTTATTCTTTCCTCCCGGCCGCGGATCAAATTGGCCGCCACTCCTTGACCAATTACCAAACACTTTAAAACTGTAAACCAAGGAATCATCAAATACGATGAGCTGACCGAAATTCTTCATCATTTCTGCAGGAAGTTTTTCTTCTATCCTGACGATGCCGTTTTGACGTGTTTCTCCGTACATCCATCCGGTTCTATGGAACCAGCTCTCGTCCAGCATGCCTTTACTTGAAAAAAGATATTTTCCGGATAATTCAACATCTTCTTCTTTTTTGCTTCCTTTGTCCCCCCTCAAGCTCCACGAAGTAGCGTCAAAATCAAGTTTCGTGTGACGCATATAGACAAATTCACCGTCACTGACCAGAATGTCCGCCTGTGCACCCGGCGCAGGCGGATATTCTGGTTTTTTCAAACCCGTTGTATTAATCACATTTTCTTTAACAACCTTACCTGTCAAAGGATCAAGCGCGTATATGTAAATACCGCCATCCAGATAAGAGCTTATTCCCGCAGCCACATATGCAACATCATCTTTAATCAATACAGAACCATTTACGGGCCATGGAGATGAAAGCTGTCCGAAAACCGCTATACGCCGCTCTTCAGGCGCGGCCCTGAACCGCCATACCAGTTTACCGTCAGAAGCATTAAGACAGTATACGCGACCGTCCTTTGAGCCGAACAGAAGAAGACCTTTATAAAACGCAGGCGGTGAATCAACGATCCCGCCGGCAACAAAGCTCCATAAGGTTTCTCCAGTTTCAGCATTCAGCGCATAAACAGTATGTGCATCAGAAGCCGCCACAAAAAGTTTGCCGTCGACAATAATCGATGCAGAGAGTTTACCGCCAAGTGATTTAGTCCATTTACTCTTGAGCGGTAAAGAGACCGCACTTTTCGTATATCCGCTTCTTTTTATATCGTTACGATACATGGGCCAGTTGGATTGCGGATTTCGGATTGCGGATTTCGGATTCTTTCCATAAGAAGGGCCTTTGAGGAGGCGTGATGCGGTGGCATTTAATTTAACATCTGCGGAGCTGACGGAAAGAAAGCCGTTCAGTCTTACATGGTTCTGACAGGTGCATGGGTGAGGCAGAATATACAACAACCCGTTACAGGGCAACACCCCTAATCTGCATGCTGTTTTCAGCCACGGCAGATTGGCGTAATCTCCATCGTTCAGATCAATCGCCTGTAGAGGCCTTCCGCCCATTGAAGTCCAGAATATATCTTCCGTAGCTTTCTCGGGATAACAACGGGGATGAAAGCCTGGCACCCTCATCAAGTCCTGAGAAGGAATTAAACGCTTCTGTTCTCCGGTCTTTGGATCAAGCGCAACAAAAGTAGCGTCACCTTTCCCCGTGGATTTATCATGCACCCACAGCAGATCACGGGCAATAAACAGAGCGCTTTGAGTTCCGAATCCCATATGACCACGTTCGGATGACCATAAAAGCTTACCTGATTCCGCTGACATTGCGAGCAATGTGGCGGGATTATAACCGGGTGCATAGGCACTCTGTAGTACATGCGGCTGCAGCAAATAGAGAATCCCGTCATTCCACATTAATGTGGAATGATAATCATTTTGCTTAACACCCCTCCTTGTCTCCTCCTTTTTCGGTGCCATGGTAATAGCGCGCGAAGCCTGCCACAATTCCTTCCCTGTATTCAGATCCAGACACACAACGTTTTTCTCAGCCAAAAAGAAAATCTTTTTCTCGCCAACAGTTATTTTAAGGTCCTGCAGGGGCTGATATTTGGGATACAATTCTCCCGACCCCATGTAACTCTTCGTTACCCACAATATTTTTCCGGTATCCGCCTGTATGGCCATTACCCGATTACCTGAATCCGCTCCGGGCTTTTCCTCTCCTTTGGGATCTGATTTCTTATTCCGCAATGCCAGAACAAGAATACCGCTGTCATAAACTATTTCCGATGTAAACTCTGTCTTCTCATACGTTCTGATCACTTCACCTGTTGCGGCATCAAGCGCTGTCACAGGCACATCCATACCCAATGTCACATAGACCCTGTCCCCAACAGCAACGAGACGGCGATGTATCTGTTTGGGCTCACTGTAACGTCCTACTGTAGCCTTGGTTGCCCAAGCCTCCCATCCAAGTGTCTTGGCGCTCTTTTTCCATAAGAAAAGACCATTAAAAGCATCTCTTGCAACCAACACCCATTTGTCAGGCAAACCACCACCTCCACTGGCAGGAGCTTCATCAAATAGAGAAAAAATACGTCCATTAGCGGATACAGCTGCTTCGGTACCCTGAATCGTATTATGATGCCTGGCCCATATCGGACCAGTCCACCACTGCAAACGCTGAGGAAGCCCTACTTTTGAATCTTTGGCAACCGCATTACCATCCGCGCCATGCATGAAGTGGGTCCAGTCGTCAATCTCCTTCGGGACGGGCTTGGTGAACATTGTCCAACCTTTGAGGCCCGAAGGAGATTGAGGTTTCAGGTTACAGGTTTCAGGCGCTTTGGCCCCGGACTTATTTCGGGGTTTCAGGTTTCCTTTGATTAAGACCACACCTCTCGGTGCCAAAACCCTTTCAATCTCTTCTTCTGTAACTTGTAACTTGTAACCTGTAACTACAACCAAGTTTACCAGGTTGTCAGCGTAGGGAAGATGTTTGCCATCAAATTTATCCACCGACACCTTTCCGTATAGTCCTTTGCCCTGAATATACTTACGTGCAGAATCCACTTTCTTCTGATCCGTATCCAAACAGTGAACAAGATAGTTTTCATCAGTTCGCAATCCCGCTATAAATTCAGGATTTTCAGCGCCGACACAGACAACCAGCCCGCCTGAAACGCTTTGCGTAACAATGCGGGCAGGCCCCCCTTTGACACCCGATGCTTTCAGAATATCTTCGCCTGCCTCGGCAAAAGATAAGAAAACCGCACAAATCAAAATACAACATATTATTCTTTTCATTCTTACCTCTATTTTTTGTTTAGTTTACATAAAAAGTAACACCACAATACAGGAGATTATGACAGGTCATGAAAAGGTTCGGCACTGCAACGGCAGACGGAAATCCTAAAATTTAACCTTTTTAGATTTGCCGGACTTTAAAGCAACTTCCTGTTTCTTACCTTTATATTGCACCACCAGTTTCTGCGCTACGGGTGACTCAAGCACACAGTGTTTCAGCCGCCCTTTTTCCCATTCCATATTAACAGTAATGTTACCGCGCGCTTTGAGGCCGTTAACTGATCCTGTCCCCCACGAATCAGGAAGAGCCGGCAAAAGAATTATTCTTCCCGGATAACTGTTCATCAGTCCTTCGGCAATACCTGCGGTAATCCCGAAATTACAATCAATCTGAAATGGAGGATGCAGGCCAAACAAACTGGGCAACAATCTTCCCTTCATGCGATCTTTGCCCGACCCATTACCATCTTCAACAGCATAAAAACTTTCAACAGGATCTATAAACGGTTTCGCAAAGTTCACAAACTGGCGATGAAACATATCCTTATCACCAATCCGTCCCCAGCAAGCAAGCCTGTGCGCCTGACCCCAGCCGGTGGTATGCAACCTGCGATCAACAAGACTCTGGCGGGCCGCCGCTGCAAGCTCAGGTGTGTCTTCCCAGTTAACCTCTATTCCCGGAAACAGTGACCACATATGAGATATGTGACGATGCCCCTCGTAAGCACGATCGTTAAGGTACCATTCGGCAAGACGACCAGGCTTCCCATATTTATCACTTGTTACAGTGTCGCGCGGCATTATAGCCAAAGCAGCGCGGACTTCTTCTCTATAATCTTTGTCTATACTTAAAATCTCAGAAGACTTTATTACATTCCGCATAAGTTCCCGTATCGATTGCGAATCAATACTGGCCGCATAACACATACCGCCCAACTCCGGGGAATGGCTTGGAATCGTCACCAACTTTCCTGTCTCAGGATGTTTAACCAACACACCCTTGATAAATGTGTTAAGAGCGCCTTTAAGAACCGGATATATGCGCTTTAGATATTCCTCGTCTCTGTTGTAATCGTAATGCCACCACAAATGCTGGCATAGCCATGGTGTAGCGGAAGTTGCAATACTCCATGCCCCGCTCTTCAATGGCGATGTATAACCCCATACATTACTCTGAATAAAGTTTATCCAGCCGTCACTTACATTAAAATAAGCTTTGGCCGTCTTTCTCCCGTTAGGCACAAGAACTTTTTCTATGTAATCAACCATGGTGCTGTGACATTCGGGAAGATTACTTACTTCAGCGGGCCACATATTCATTTGTAAATTAATATCGAGATGGTAATCACCGTTCCATGGCGGACGTAACCCAACAGCCCATATACCCTGAAGATTAGGAGGCAAGCCTCCTTCACGGCAGGATGACATCAAAAGATACCGGCCAAAATTGAATATCACGGCAGGATACGACATATCTTTGTCAGGATCTTTCGCATGCTGTGCCATACGATCTTCAATAGAAGTTTCAGCAAGCTTTTTGTTTTCCGGCCCGAACCTCAAGTCAACACGGCTGAAAAGACTATGAAAATCCGCCACATGCCTTTTCTTAATATTTTCATAATCCGCGGCCCGCAAAGGCTTCAAAGCCCGCAAAGCTGAAACACGCGGGTCCTCGCCGCGCGTTCCGTCCGGCCCGGCGTAATCCGTACGCGCAGTTTGATAAACAATTACGCTTCGCGCGTTGCTGACGGTCAATATACCATCTTTTATATTTATCGTGCCGCCGTCATTAAAAACCCGCAGATAAGCCGCATAACTCATACCGCCGTCATTATCATCAGCCTTATCATTATCCGGAAGCGTTCCATATATAATCAGAGTATTATCATCATATTTTTCTGTCGTAAACTGCGCGACACGGATCATCTTCAACATAAAACTCACCCCATCCGGATCATCAGTGGCGATACGGGTAGCAAAAACTTTATCGGGGAAGCTGACAAAATGTTCACGATTATGATGATGCCCGCTATACTCATAAGCAACAGTTGCCAGGGCCTTTCCCATATCCAGGCTCCGACGATAATTCTTGATTTCATCATCGCTTGGAGCATTCAAAAAGGTGATATCAACATGCGCAAGATTCTGAAATGCGCCAAACTGGGTGTGCTGCCATCTTTTTCTACCACTTTTATCCGCCACCTGCCTACCGGTGCCATCGCCCTTACAGAGAAAATGCTCCGTAATATATGGTTCTGCAACCTTCTTGCCTTGAGTCTTATCCAGAAGCATTTCTCTTATTCTGGGCAAATACTTGTAAGCATCCTGCTTATCCGCTTCAACAGGTCCTCCACTCCAGAGAGTCAATTCATTGAGAATGATTTTCTCTGTCCTGGGGTGCCCGTTAATCATTGCGCCCTGCCTTCCGTTCCCCATCGGAACTCCGTAATAATACATGTCCGTATCACGGTTTATATCCCGAATTCTCGTTGTGGTAACAACTGTTTCCTGCGGTCGCAATTCAACAGCGGAAACCGAGGCAACCAACGACATCAACAAAACAAAACTTACAGAAACATTTAATCGTTTCATTCTTATCCTTTTATTTTTTCTACAATCCAACAGAAAAGAAAGAAAAGTTAACCACCCGGCCTCCCGACCTGGAGAGCCCGAGCACACAGAGAAGAAAAAAAAGAGAAGCATGAATTCATCTGGTAAAAGTTTTTACCAGCTAAATTTCTGCTCAGTTCTAATTGAGAGAGACAGAGAACCATTTCACCTCCCCTCTTTCTCCAACACAACACTGCAGAAATTTGACTGGCAATTCTTTGCCAGGCAAATTAATGCAGCTCTTCTTTCTTATTCTCCGTGCCTCCGTGCACTCCGTGGTTTTCTGCTCTTCTTTTCGCGCCTTTTTGCGTATTTAGCGGGCTATTCTTTTCTTCTTCCCCTATTCCCAACAAACAACTTCCCCATTCTTCAAGCTGACAAACAACTTACCATTGGCCGCAGACATTCCGTCAAAGGTTGGCATTGCCGGCAGTTTGATCTCCGATTTAGTACTGCCGTCAACTGTTGAAACAATTCTCAGAAGACTGCCCTTTCCACCGTCAAATGCAGACCTTGCTTCATTCTCGTTATCAAAGAAAAGTTCTTCGGGATTCTTCTTCCCTAGATCAGGAACACCAGCAACTATCAATTGATCCCCGGCAAGAACCATCGCACGGACATGCATTGTACTCGGCTGAGTCCAAACTGCCATACGTCTCATTTTCAGAAGCGCACCTTTATATCTCCTGTGCATTTCCTTATCTTTTTCATTTTTGGCAGGCTGTACAACGTCAACTATATCAACCCTATCTTCGGGATCGGCGGTTGACTTGCGACTTCCGTCCAGAGACCGGGCGAAAAGATGATAGACCTCCGCTCTATGCCCCATTTTTCCGCCCGATATGGATACACGGCCATACCCATATATATCTTTATCGTCAAAACTCATTATCCGGGCAGTAGGAGCGCCGCCCCCTTTCTCTCTGATTGTTCTGGCCCACTGAAAAAACCCAGAGAATGCATCAAGACCATAAATCCAATATGAACGAATAAACCACTCCTCGCCAAGAAAACCCGTAACAGAAAACAGATGCGATTTCGGATCATCCTTTTCTTCCCCGGTCTTATCGAAACAATAATGCTTCAAATAAACATATTCACCATCGCCTGTAAGCACATCATTTAAAGAACCTTCCATATCAAACTGGTAATAACCCGGCCGTCCCTCTTTACCTGTCTGCTCATTGGTTTCCTGATCTATAAAACAAATTGTTTTCTCAAACAATTTTTCGCCTGTACCGGGATTCAATCCATAAAATTTTAATCCGCCGTCAACGTAGGTATTACGACCCGCAGTAAAGTAGACAATATCATTCTGAATCAATACAGCGCCAGGCACAGGCCAGGCGGACTCAAGCTGGCCGAACGAATAGATCAAACGTTCTTCAGGCGCCGCTCTAAAACGCCATGCCAATTCACCATCAGAAGCCCGCAGACAATAAACCCATCCGTCACTTGATCCGAACAGGACAAGCCCCTTATATAAGGAAGGTGAACTGTCTATTCTTCCTCCGGCAATATAGCTCCATACTTGTTTGCCGGATTTCATATCAAGCGCATAAACAGTGTGCTCATCAACTGAAGCAACAACCACCTGCCCATCAGCTATAACCGGTTGAGTTAATTTGCCTCCTATATCAGAAATCCAAAGCTGTTCCAGTTTTGAATCAATCTTTGTTGCCACAGCCCCACTACGTTTAGAATCATGACGGTACATGGGCCAATCGGATTGCGGATTGCGGATTGCGGATTGCGGAGTTTTTCCATAGGCAGAGCCTTTTTCTAATCTTTCTTTCGCTTCACGCTTCACGCTTCCCGCTTCACGCGCCGGCGCAAGCGCAAGGAATCCCTGCAGTTTAACCTTATTGAAACATGCGCAGGCATCCTGAGGAGCATAGATCATACCATTGGCCGGCATGATTCCATACTGACAGGTGCCGCGTATCCAACTGTTATTGCCGACCCAGCCTTTTTCCAGATCAAGGAATTCAACACCCGACTTACTCCATAAAATAAAGTTTTCAGTCGCTTTCCGCCGATGACAGCGTGGGTGAATCATACCTACAGGTGTACCCTTCTGCGGATGTTCTTTCATTACCTTGCCGGTTTTAAGGTCATACCCTTTAACGCCGATCCAGACCAAACCGCGCGCGATAAATATATCAATAGGAGAGTTATACCCCTGCCCTGCACCTATCTGCCACAAATGTTTACCGGTATTGATATCATACGCATCCACCGATGTACTGCCGCCTCGCGGGATATCCGGAATATACCAGCCGTGAATACCCCATTCGACACTGTCTGTTGCGGGTACAGTTCCTGCGGCCTCTTCTCTTTTAGGCTTAGCTTCAACATTTTTATCAGCCAGAATCACTAATTCATCGTTAACAACCAGTGTCGGGCCGGAAAATCCCATTCGTTTATTGGGTGTCTCGCGCAAAGCTTTCCAGAGCTGTTTCCCTGATGTTGCATCAATGCAAACGAGTCCGCCTGTGCTCTGAAAAAACACCTTTTCTCCTCTTGCAGCTAAAGAAAGCGGCAGAATGAATTCTCCTTTTGGCGTATCCACTTTCCAAAGTTCCTTACCTGAGTCGGCATCAAAAGCTTTAACATACCTGAAATTCGTTGGTTTTGGTGCGCCGCGCTGATGAAGACCTTCGCCCTTGCGTTTATTCTCGGATGTTCCTACAACCAGATAGAGAACCCCTTTGTCATAAATAATCTCATCCGTAAACTCAGTGTCTTTATAAGTTCTTATAATCTCTCCCGTTGCAGCATCCAGAGCAACGGCAGGCTGACCCAGACCCAGCGTTACATAAACAACATCTCCGTAAGCAACAAGCCTTCTTGGAAGATGGACCGGACCGGACCGGAAATGACGAAGATGATCAACCCAGACAGGAATATCTCTTTCCCAGAGTTTTATACCGTTGAATGCATCGCGCGCCACAAGCTTCCAGTCGGCAATAAAACGGATAGAATAAACAGGCGCTTGATCTTCAATATAGAAAATACGACCTTTTGCCGTAACACAGGCAGTCATGCTGTTCAATTCTTCGTGACTGCGCCCCCATTTAGGTAGAGCTGCCCATTGCAGAGAGCGCGGCTGCCCTATAACCGTATCATCGGCCACCGCGTTACCGTCAGCTCCGTGCAGGTAATGGGTCCATTCATCAATCTCCTTCGGAACCGGCTTTTTGAACATAGTCCAACCTTTGAGGCCCGAAGGAGATTGAGGTTTCAGGTTACAGGTTACAGGCGCTTTGGCCCCGGACTTATTTCGGGGTTTCAGGTTTCCTTTGATTAAGACCACACCTCTCGGTGCCAAAACCCTTTCAATCTCTTCTTCTGTAACTTGTAACTTGTAACTTGTAACTACTATCAGGTTGACGAGATTATCCGCATACGGCAAATGCTTTCCATCAAACACGTTTACCGACACTTTTCCGTATAGCCCTTTGGACTGAATATACTTGCGCGCGGTATCCACATTCTTCTGATCCGTATCCAGCCCATGCACGAGATAACTATCGTTGGCTCGAAGGTCCAACAGCAACTGCGAGTCTCCACATCCGACTTGAACAACAAGCCCGCCTTTGACGCCTGAAGCTTTGATTATATCAATGTCTGCATTAACCACTGCGGCTAAAAACAATGTTCCAAGAAAAACTAATATTTTTTTCATTTATCCCACTTTCTTTTTATTCTTCATCAGGCTTAATTCTGAACAAGTAACAGCATGACCCGTCACCGCCGTTTGTATTTACTCCGGAAGGCGCATATAAATAAGAAGGCTCTCCATCCTTGAGAAGTAGTTGCGGCCGCTGAAAATTCGGCCCCCGGTAAGCCGGCGATTTGTCGACAATTTCTTTATCAATATAATATGAACATTTATCGCTATAAGCTTCTATTTTGTTATCAAAGGACACGCCATCATCTGATGAAACCCAAAACCCCTCCCTGAAGAGCAGATAAAACTTACTTTCAAAATAAAACCCGCATGGATCTTCAATATACTTCTTATTATTCATGATCATCCTGGGATGATGAACGTAAGGACCTTCAAGTTTATCGGCAACAGCAACTCCAAAATGTGAAATCTTGTCTGGCGTCCGGGTGTTGTAGTAAATATAATACTTACCGTTATTCGGATTATGAATAAAAACAGGATTTGTTCCGCTTTTTCCACAGCTCCACACATTCGGATCTTCAGGTTTTTCGAGCATCCTGCCCAGATTCTTCCACGGCCCGTTAATATCATCCGCCACCATCATGCCAATGCCCATACCACCTTTGCCGTCAGAAATGTAAACCAGAACATATTTATCTCCGGCTTTTGCAACCGATGGATTATGCTGGGTGCCTGTTCCCCAATCCGTCTTCTTTTCAGCATTCGGCTTCAGCAACGTTTCTTTATAAACAAACGGTCCTTCAGGTTTATCTGCGATATAATGAGCTATCTCAGACTTACCGCGCCAACCATGAAAGGCATGGTTTGAGTGAGTTCTATCCACCGGAAAACGGGCAACAAAAAGATGGATCTTACCATCGTCCCCCCATATAGGCGAAGAACCCCAGATGTGATAATCCCTATCCTCAAGAACTATACCCAGAAATTCCAGCCGCTCCTGTAAGTTCGTATGCCATTCTGCCGCACTTACATTCAAAGCAATAACCATCATCAAACAAAACAATGTAATCTTTTTCATTTTTTCACCGCCTTCTTATTCTTCTATAATTTCAAAAGCACAGAGTAACGGGTTACCACTGACGCCTGACTTCAATTCAATAGTCATGGAACCTTCGGCGATAATGCCTGAGAACTCCTTGATCACTGCAGCGGATGGTTTGCCCGCTTCCTTGACTATATCGAAAGAGGAGAGAACATTTTTATCCTGAATCAAAACATCAAATACGCGCTGACCCGGTTTCTTGTCTTCCGTTTCCGCAAAATGCAGTATCACTCGATATGTATGCTTTCCCGATTCCGACAATTGAATGTCGTACTTTGCCGGCCCCGTCAATCCGGAAGTATAGAGCCATGGTAGTTTCGTGTTTTCTATTGCCATATAATCAGCGTTGTGGACAAAACGGGTCTGATTAGCACTGCTTTCGACAGGCGGTTTGATATAAGCAAAATCATCAATGCTTGCTTCCCCTGTTCTGGGATATCCTATCCATACACGATCTTCCGAGTCCATACGATCACCTAAAGTTCCAAGATTCAATCTTAAAAACTTTATCTTCTTTGCTTTATCCTCAACCGCAACTGTTTCATCCTTTTTTCTGCTTTTCGATTTCGACGATTTTTCTTTGGCCATGCGTGAGTTATTTGAATCAGGATAATCGGTCAAAAACAGTGACCATTCTTCTTCTCTTTCAACGGGATAAAGAGCAACTGATGTCTTGTAATTGTAAGGACATCTGCAAGTACTGGACCCCTCAGGCGCAAGCATAAGTCCACCTGCGGGAATAACACTTATCCAGCAACTGGGTCGAATTTCAGGAAGCCAGCGAACTCCACTGTTTTTTTCTATTTCCTGAAAGGCAACTGATGCTGAACGGTAAGTAACAATATTTTTTGCCGCAGCAACCGTTGTGCAGAAATTAATACCAAAAACACCGTATCTATCCTGCTCACCGGTCAATGGATTTTTCCAGGGATATTGTTCCTTACCAGTAGACAGATCATACGCTTCCGGGAGATACACTGTGTCGCCGACAATAAACTGATACAACACATATTGATTTCTATCTGAATTCCAACTCCGATCCGCCATATCCAGACTCCACAATGGCTTACCGTTACTTGCAGAATATGCATGAACACCATCATACAAATCCTCACGTATTTCAGTAGGAGACGGCCCGCCAACGATAACACCATTCTTCAGCATAAGTGATTTAGCCGAAGGAGGTACTCCCTTTGTTGTCCATACAATCTCACCGGACCTGAGATCCAAAGCTTTTAACTGACTGCTGAACTCTTCCAATCCGCGTCTTTTCATTTCCTGATATTTAACTTCAGGAGTTCTATCAAGAACGAAGACCTGTTTTCCGTCCGCTACTATCGCAGTCGGAATAACAAATTGATCAAGCTTATAATTCCATAAGAGATCCCCATTATTCTTATCGAAAACAAAAATATACTTGTTTAATGGCCGGTTTATTTCTACGGGCCTGCCATTCCCGGAGCCAAGACTTAATGTTCCTATAACATAAGAATCTGTTATCCCCAGGTACTCCCATGTAATATTTTTTTTGCCGCTTTTTTTACTCTTATCTTTGACACCATACATGACAGTTTTTTGTTGTTCATCAACAGAAACGGTGAATTTACGGCTGACTTCACCAGCATGATTGATTTGGAGACAGGAAAGACCTTGTATACAATACACGTGTTTCTTATCAGCAACAATATTACCGCCCCGTATTCCGGGATGAGGCCGCATCAAACCGGGTAATTTCAAATTCCACATTTCACGGCCGTTATAAGCGTCAACCGCTATTAAATCGCTCCTTCCCTGAATATAGAGAACTCCGCCCGCAAAAACAGGAACAGGCGCTCGTGCATGACGCTCAACTATACGCTCAGGGCCCGGCCCGCCAAACCAGAGTACACCCAGGGGAAACTTTACCGCCTCATCTTCGGAGGAGGCTGTTCGCCCTATATTTGCATGAGAATGCGTCCATTCACGGGAACCCGGAATTTTTCCGCGTTTAACCTTAACCCCGAATGATCCATTAGAGACCTCATCATCAGCCACACCGCCAGCTTTAAGCCAGGCGGTGGTAGATTTGACGGAATCGCTGTTTGCTAATTGTATTGCCGTTCCACCATAAGGTCGCAATACACGATAGAGTTCAGAGGCCGAAAGTTTGTCAATACTGCTCCCAATAGTATCTCCCCATACTATAAGATTCGCAAAATATGGATTATACGGAAGCTTATCAAATGACCCGTGATGAACAGCCGCCCGGGCGCCTTGCCAACCGGCTTGATCAAGCATTTTCCTGACCTTACCGGCTTTCTCTTTATCAGGTTCCATGCAGTATATAGTAAGATCGGTTTTCTTGATCAGATCACAAAGAAGCTCTCCATTACCTGATCCCAGCATGAGACAATAGCCGCTTTTGATTCCACTGTTCGCTATAATCTGCTCAGATAGTTTCTGAACAGCCGGAGAAATAACAGGTTGGACATTCTCACGTGTTATTACTTTGTCGGAATCCGCCTGAGCTTCAGCAAAACAATATATTTTACCGGCAGTTGTGCTCGCCAGCACCTTTCCGTCAGCAACAGTTATTCCGCGCGCATTACCTTCAATCGCTTTGGACCAGATAACCTTCCCTGTATTAAAATCTATAAAGGTTATCTTTTCACGTCCACCTGCAATAAGCGTATCACCCGAAATAAGCATGGTGAACACTCTACCTACATCAATGCCCCATTTCTTATAATTGATAGGATTGATATACTTAAGAGTCGTTCTTTTCTTTTGAAGTTGATTGTTTAACCCATTAATTGTTTCTTCGTCGTCTCGAGAATTGACTCCTTCAGGATAAGCGTTCACGATCTTTTCATATTCCTGCCGTGGAGATACGTCAAAATAATCTTTCAATATCTCCGTTAAATCTATTTTAATAACTTCACCTGCGCCGGAAAGAATCATCATATCACCGCGCATGACTGCAAGACTTTTTTCGCTGAACGCCCATTCGCCAATGCCCGTTTTATAGTTTATTCCCATTATACCACTCCCAACCCCTGCTGGAAGATGACGTTCCCTGTCCTTCCCCGTCAACTCAAGATCCTTGCGAGGAACAGCACGTTTTTCCTTCTTTTTTTCAGGCAACTGAGAATTCCTGCGTGGAGAAATCTCCCAGCCTCTTCCGGATATGGCTCTTCGTTTACAGATAACATAATCGTTTACAGCCATGACCCACGCACTGCCGGCCATGTGCGCTTTCTCATAATCATTCTCATGCCACAAAAGTTTACCTGTTTTCGCATCGAACATAGCCGGCAAAGCACGGCCGCATGGAACGCACAAATGATCCTTATGCAACACCATATAGCCTTGCGGAGATACACCGCCAAAACCCTGACCGTGCGGCATATCCGCAAAAACAAATCCTGAGGTATCGTTTCGCCAGATGACTTTCCCATCTGACGCATTCAGGCAATATATAAAGACCGCTTCACGCGACCACATACCAGCGGCAAAATAAATTTTATCATTTTCTATAATCACCCCTGATCTGGCAGGCCAGAGCGAAATCATATGCTCATTGCCTATAAGCTTACGATCGCTCGGGCCTCCTCTGAATTTCCATATCAGCTTTCCCGTATCTGCGTTCAGACAGTAGAGGTACCCGTCATCAGAAACTGAATAAACATGTTTCCCTTTAAATACCGGAGCAAAACGGACAGGTCCTTCAGTAAAAAATGCCCAGCGTTCTTCTCCTGTTTTCAAATCAAGCGCATAGATCTTATGATCTGTTGACGAACCGAAATAGACCATTCCATTGCCTATTGTCGTATAATCCACATAATCAAAATCAATATGCTGGACTTCGATCATCGGCTCTCGCCATGCATGACTCGGAGCGTGCCTTTCATCATATCGCCACAACAAGACCGGAGATTGAGGCGCCTTCTCATCTAC
>JBHORK010000159.1:0-3632 GCA_042565725.1 Verrucomicrobiota bacterium | reverse complement strand
TATTAACCCCCGCGGGAAAGGCACAGGCAATACCAAGAAAAGAAACAAGCAAACCGGAGATTACGGCACTGCGCAAACTGATTTGCCCACTTGGCAGAGGCCTGCTCTTACGCTGTATCGAATCCTCTCTGTAATCAACAACATCATTCCATATCAAACCCGACATATACAAAAAGAGCGCGGATAAAACGGGAAAAATCGCATAAATCATTTCCGGCCCGGCACCGGCAACTCGAGCAAGCAGAAAACCCGCAAGAGGATCACCGGGAACAGTAAGAAGATTCGGAAGACGAATCAATTGAAGCCACGCGTGCAGTTTATTTATGGGAAACATAATATTCATTAGTCGTTGCTGAAAGATTCGGAATTTAACCACCCGGCGTCCCCGCCTCGAGTGCCCAAGAACACAGAAAAGAATTTTCCCGCTAAAAACGCGAAATTACGCGAAAGTTTTTATTTTATCGCCTAACGGCGAACGCTTTCTATTCCCATCTATCCTTTTCGTCTATTTAGTGTGATTCGCGGGCTATATCTTTTCCTTCTCCTCTTCCTTCCCGTTGTAAACCGTTGTGGAAATTTGCGAACCCGATTATTCGGGAAGCAAATTAACGCAACACTCCCTCTTTTTTCTTCTCCGTGCCTCCATGTCCTCCGTGGTTTTCCTTCTTCTTTTCTTATCTGTGTTTATCTGTTTTATCTAGTCCGCCTCGGCGGACGGGCGGGCAGTCTCTTTTTCCCTTTTCGCGTGTTTAGCGGGCAATTTTCTTATGGATACAGTTTAAAGGCTCTAACGTTGGAACTCATGCGGATCAACGGGCTGTAAATCAAACCGGGGCTTCCAGTTCGGCGACGAACCGTAAAAAGTCATGGCATTATCGAATACAAGTTTCTTAATTGTTTCCGCAGGATGTTCGGTCTTCATATAATTCGTAACCTTA
This sequence comes from Verrucomicrobiota bacterium, assembly GCA_042565725.1. GTDB lineage: Bacteria > Verrucomicrobiota > Kiritimatiellia > UBA8416 > JBHORK01 > JBHORK01. The sequence continues at coordinate 2,694 of JBHORK010000159.1, read as the reverse complement.
ACAAGACTAAGCGGATCAGACACACCCCAATCCGCCGACCCGTTAACAATCATCCTGTCACTGCCGAATTCCCTGACTATATTCGAAACCCGTTCCGGTGTAAGTTTTGATATCGGGTATACCGTCATCCCGCAATAACATCCGGAATCACGGCTAACTTTCATTGTCTCTTCAGTATTATGATCCAATATAACAAGATCCGGATCCATTCCCATTGATTCTATTATTTCCACGGTTCGTTCTGTCCCTCGCAACTTGTCATTATGCGGCAGATGAACTATGACTGGCATGTTACGGTTCTTCGCGATTTCAAGCTGACGTTCAAACGCATATTCTTCATTCTTCGTGATATTGTTAAAACCTATCTCGCCTAAAGCGACACAACGGTTATGTTCGAGGTATTCCCCCAAACCACTTATCACTTCATTTGCCAGTGCGACATCTTCCGCCTCCTTAGGATTAAGGGAGACGGCGCAGAAATGATCTATACCGAAGCGTCCGGCACGAATAGTTTCAAACTCCAGAATAAGCCGGAAATAATCAAAAAATGTTCCCGCATAACGCCGGTTTGATCCGAGCCAGAATGATGGCTCCACGCAAGCCCTGATACCTGCCTCATACATAGCCAGGTAATCATCCGTGGTGCGGGAATACATATGAATATGCGGCTCAATAATTGTCATACTTTTCTCCAATACGCCGGATATAATATAAACGTTCTGCAGAAACAATCCATTAGAAACACGCCCAAGACAAACATTGTCTCATCTGTCTCAAGAAAATAAGACATTTCTCACTGCCCGGCCCACCGAAAAATAAAAAAGCCTTTGTTTTTCAGGCAAATTTAATATTGGCATGCTTTTTGCATATGATTATAGACATATATATTTAATCACACTAGAATTGTATGCGAAATAAGCAGGAACTACACTACACAGGGAGAAAGAAATGACAATATTCGAATGCAAAGTATGCGGACATGTAGAGTTCAACGAAGCGCCTGAAAAATGTCTGGTTTGTCACGCTAAAAAGGAAGCGTTTATTGAAAAGCCGGATGCAATTAAAAAACCAGCCAATCCCGAAGAATTGTCCGAAGGTGACAAGAAACACATTCCTCAAATTGTCGTGGTTAAAGAGTGCGGACTTATACCCGGCGGCTCATGCACCGACGTACATGTGAAAGTCGGCGAAATAGAGCATGTTATGACGAAAGAACACTTGATAAAATATATTGATTTCTATCTTGATTATAAATTCATATCCAGAGTATGGCTCTCTCCGGAAGTATGTCATCCCGCTGCTGCATTGCATCTGAATGCGGGCTCAGGTAAAATAATTGCGCTTGAAAATTGCAATGTACATGGAAACTGGATGACTGAGACGGATATATAATAAGGTTACAGGTTACAAGAGTTACAAGTTACAGGATAAGGAAGGGAGTAAGTTATGGGTGTCACATTTAACGCCAATGAAGTGTTTGAAATGGCCAAGCAGATAGAAATTAATGGTGGAGCTTTCTACCGGAAGGCAGCTGAAAATGCTACGGAAGGCAAAGATCTCCTTCTTGAAATAGCAGCACAGGAGGATGAGCATCTGGAAGCCTTTACGGAACTGCAAACAGAACTGAGCGCCAGGGAGACAGAGCCATCCGCTTTCGATCCTAACGATGAAGGCGAGCTGTACTTAAAAGCAATGGCTGGTGGCAAAGTCTTCGACATAAAGAAGGACCCTGCGGAAACATTGAAGGGCACGGAAAGTCTCAACGAAATCCTCAAAATTGCCATAGGCATGGAAAAGGATTCCATCATATTCTATCTTGGAATAAAAGAAATGGTATCGCCCAAACTTGGTGAAGACAAGGTTATTAAAGAAGAAATGAAACATATCCGCTGGCTCAGCGAAAAGACAAAATAAAGCAAGGGGCAGTAAGGGATTGAAAGGAATTCCTCTATGAAAAAATATGTATGTAATGTATGCGGTTATATATACGATCCTGGAAAAGGCGATCCAGACAACGGTGTTCAACCCGGCACAGCTTTTGAAAACATTCCGGAAGACTGGGTATGCCCTGAATGCGGTGTAACAAAAGACGAATTCTCGCCCGCGGAATAAGTCCTGAAGAAGATTAGCCCGCCCGTCCCGACGCTAGGTCGGGACTAGATAAAACAGATTGAGGCAGGTCCATGCTCCATACGATGTTTGTTTTTGTGTGTTTTGGCGATACGGGGTCTGGCCTTGTAATTTACGTGGATAGACGGGGCGGAAATTCAACGGCCTGACCCCAAGCGAGCAAATGATAACTAAAAATCAATTGGACGATTTATATCGAAAATATAACAAAAAGAAATACGTCCATCCTGATCCTCTGGAATTCCTCTATAACTACTCCAACATTCGAGACCGCGAGATAGCCGGACTCATAGCATCCTCGCTCGCCTATGGCCGCGTTGCGCAAATACTTAAAAGTGTAGAACGGGTACTGAACAAAATGGGCCCTTCCCCCTATCTCTTTTTGAAGAAAGCAACACCGCGTTCATTAATGCTGACATTCAAAGGATTCAAGCACCGCTTCACGACAGACAAAAGCCTTGTCAGTCTTTTAACACAAACAAAAAAAGCTCTCTCCAAATACGGCTCTTTAAACAAATGCTTCATCAAGGAATACAGCAAAACTGATGATAGTGTCTTGCCTGC
>JBHORK010000158.1:0-3640 GCA_042565725.1 Verrucomicrobiota bacterium | reverse complement strand
CTGACGGTGATGGGATGGCGAACCTGGGTGAATATTACGGTGGTACGGCCGCGAACGATCCGGATTCTGTCTTCAAGATAATAGAAGTCGGCGGGGAGGCACCGGAGCTTACGTGGCTTGGCGGCACTAATGGTTCGACAAATGATTACATAATATATCGTTCAACGAGCCTGGTGGATGGTGTATGGAATCCTGTAACCAATTACCCGCGAACGAATGCCAACGGCACGAATGTGTGGGTGGATTTTAATGCCACAGGTTTCTGGCCTAATATATTTTATAAGATTACGGCGCCGACGAACTGAGGTTAACCCGACAGCCTGTCCACCTGTGCCCGAGCCGGGCTCGGACGGGCCAGAGAAGGCGGGAAGATTATTCTTCCACTTTTACTCGATAGAAGATCGCGTTTGTGTTTGACGGTCTAACGGTAACTACATTAATTGGAGCTGTTGCTGGGATGTTGCTGGCAACCGTAACCCAGGGAGACTGCAGGAGATTTGTGCATAGGTTCAGGGAGTAGTACTTGTTTGAGACGCTGTACCACTTGATTTCCAGATTTTCCTCTGAGGTTGCAGCACAGTTAGAGACAACAAAAGCCAGAACGGAATCTTCATTTGTCGGGTTTGTGCCGGCAAGATATTCGCTGAGATTGTCCGATCCATCTGCATCACCATCTCCGGAAGCAGTCGCATTTGTGCCTTCAGGCAGATAACGGTTTTCCCACCAATCAGGCATCAGATCACTGTCATTATCAAGCGCTGTACGTTTAAAGAATTTCAGGGATCCGTTTTCTGCCCCTACGATCAGGTCCAGAACGCCATCATTGTCCCAATCGGTTGTAACCGGTCGCGAATGACTATTAGCCAGTATAGTAGAGCCGCCTGCACTGAGATTTATATATCCATTGAAAACAGGAGCAGCGTCGGTGCCTTTATTTTCGTAGAAACGAACGACTGCAACGTGGTTGGTGCCGTCGAGGACGCCGGTGCTGCCTACCAGTAAATCTTTTTTACCGTCTGCATTCCAATCAACAGCCCACGGAACGGAACGGCCATCTTCTGATGCCAGGCTGAGATTTGCTCCGCCATCCTGAATCAGCGTTACAGAGGTAAATAACGGTGCGGCATCCGAGCCGTTGTTTATCAAAAGGTTTATCTCTCCGCCCGTATTTTCACCTACAAGCAAATCCTTTTTCCCGTCATTATTCCAGTCCACCACACAAGGTGCAGAATCGCCGCCTTGCGCAGCGAATGTTGTTAACCCTATTTTAACCTGGGTAGAAGTAGTGAAAACAGGACCGGCGTCTGAACCTGAATTAAGGAAAATATGCACGTAGCCATAAGTTTTGTCACCTACGATCAGATCCTTTTTTCCGTCATTGTTCCAGTCCACGACCCGCGGACCTGCGCCTTGACATCAGATACTTCCTGACACGCTGAGAACCTGAGCGTTTGCAAGAACAGGAACAGGTGCATCCAGATTAAGGGTTCCTGTGCCTGAAGAATTATTAAGGATAAAGATGCGGCCATCGTTGTTTTCAATAGAAGCATACCCAACAACCAAATCATCCAGGCCATTATTATTCCAATCTGCAACAGATGGGAAGGCATGCATACAGGAAGCAGGTCCGGGTAAGCCGCCGGTATTTATATCCTGTCCTGCGGCAACAGCAAAGAACTCAGATGCATGAAGAGGAATGACCGGAATCAAAATAAGAATTAAAATCAAACAAAAGCTATAAATAGATCTATTCATTTGACCTTGTCCTTGTTGTCAGTTTACACTCAGCGCTTCCCGCAGTTACAATCACTACACGGTAGTATAATATATGTAACTTTTCAACGCATCTTTGTTTCATATTTATGAAACATTGAGAATTTTCCGCCATAAAACAGTACAGAATTGCAGAGTTCAGTATTCCCTGGTACTACTTATTCCATAAACACAGATATTTTTTCTTGATTTCCAGTTTCTCCGCCGCACGTCCGCATGGCGGACTGATGGATCCGCCCGTGGTGGCCGGTTTCTAAATATGGCTTACAGCTCAAATTTCTCGAATTACTAAAAAAATGTAACATGACGGTGTTTTTTTGTGACATGACGGTGTTTTTCTGTTACATTAAAAGGTAATGAGAGTATTCATGGAAAAATGCTCAGTTATAGTTTAAGTAGGAGTGATGATATGGTGTTGTTTTCAAGGCGAAATTTGCTCAAAAAGGCTGTGATTGTTATATGTTTCTGTTTAATAATTCTTTTAACAGCAATATGGGGTCAGGCGGACACCATTACGCTGCAGCATGGTGTGAACGGTTATTCCGGCTGTATAGATACTTATGTTGCGAGCAAAGAAAATAATAATTATGGAGAGACTCCTTCATTGCTCTTTGAGTATGAGACCTATGGCAGTTTCTGAACGGGTTGTTACCGGTACACACGTGTTGTGTCCAAATTCGATGTTTCCTCAATTCCTGTTGGCAGTGTTGTGTCGTCTGCAAAATTGCATTTATATGTTCATGATCAACTTCCTATTCTCAGGTATAATGTAAATGTTGATCTGCATGCGGTGACGAACACCTGGGATGAATATGCGGTCACCTGGGTCGATGACATAGGCCCGCTTCTCGGAAGAAAGCGGTTTTCCACGATTACTAATGGCAACTGGTGTGTTTATGATGTGCCAGCGGCGACAGTGCAGTCCTGGATTGATGCGCCGGGCGATAATCATGGATTACTGTTGAAAGGTGAGGATGAATCTAAAGAAGCTATGGTCGATAATAAAGAAAATGTTAATGTGTTAAAATTTGTTTCTTCCGAAAATATTTCTACGGGTCTGCGTCCCAAGCTGGAAATAACCTTTGCGCCGTCCGGAAACATTAAGCCTCATGTCGGACTTACAATTGATTCAGATGCTGTCATGCATCCGAGAAACGATTTTTTGCTTACAGCCGATGCCATGGACACGGACGGTTCTGTTACGAGTGTAAGGTTTTATGCTGATGGCGGGCTGGTGGCAGAGGATTTCACAGCGCCCTATTCCTGTATCTGGTCTGGAGTCAGCCCGGGTACTCATGATTTTTATGCCAGAGCTTATGATAACAGCGGTGCATCAGCAGTTTCGGCAACAGAGACGATGATTGCCGCAGATTTTATATATACTGAAAACATGGATTTTGATCCCCAGTGGACTTTTGAGGGTTCCTGGGAATATGGGGTACCTCAGGGTAAGAGTGTGAGTTACTCGCTACCTGATCCGACAAGTGGTTTCACAGGCAGCAATGTTGTCGCATGCAATCTCAATGGAGGACACGGCGATGCTAATCCAGCCATAAATGCCACGACATTTGCTATTAATTGTTCCAATTACAGGAATACAAGGTTGAGATGCCGTTATTGGCTTTCTGTGGACGGGGCTCCCAGTGCGGCTAGAGTACAGGTTTCCGGAAACGGTTCAAGCTGGCAGGATGTATGGACTGCGAATGATTGGGCTGCGCTAAGAGGCGGGGACTGGAGATTTATGGATTGTGATATCTCTGCGATTGCTGACCAGCAATCAACCGTTTATCTGCGTTGGGTACTTTATAACCATTACGGTCGCCCTTATGCGGGCTGGAATGTTGATGATGTTGAAGTTTTAGGCGAT
>JBHORK010000157.1:0-3680 GCA_042565725.1 Verrucomicrobiota bacterium | reverse complement strand
GCCCTCAAAGTCCCGAAATTTGACGGTTTTGGGATGGATTCCGGGGTAAAAGCTTTCACGAAAAAGGAAACCGGAGAGGATTTTAGCTGATCAGGTCCTTCGCCGGCAATGGCTACGACTGAATGAAGGCCTGCCATTTCCGCGGTATACTCTGTGGAAAAGCCGGAAAACGACTGGCCTGAAGGGGTTATGATTTGTTGTTTGACCGTTGAAAACGGGGTTTTGCGTTCATCAGGAGAAGTGATTTCGCAGGTAACCTCCTGATCGTTATTCTTGCCTTCTTCAGCTTCGGCTTTTCGAACGCTGAATTCTATTGTCTCATTGAGAAAAACCTGTTCGCGATCGGTAAATACTTCCAGATATGCATGTGCTGCACCTTCGCCGGTATCGGTAGGTTCGAGCCATGTCATCATTTGATGCCAGAATCGTTCGTAAGGCTGAGCGTCCTTTTCGGTTGGGCTCAGTTTCCATTTCCATAATGAGTCGGTAAGGATGGCCAGCACTTTCCCTTGTCCGTAACGATGTGTTACGATAACAGGCTCTAAACCTTCCGCGGATTGAGCGACAATCAGGGCGTTGGCGGCCGGCGCAAGTTTAGCGCCGGGAAAGATGGAAAGTACGGGCGGGATAGTTTTCCAGAACTCGGGATCGCCGGCAAAAGCGGGGTGGGAGAGGCCCGCATCGGTAAGTTTCATAGGGAAATTACCTTCTTGAAGTTCGGGGTTATGGCCTTTGAACGGCATGACTTTGGCCAGGGAGGTTTCCCACAGGCCTTCGGGGCCCCATGCCTTGAATCCTCCAAGCAGAACAAGGCTTCCGCCTTCTTCCGTGTACTTCACCAGGTTTTCGGCACGTTCTTCGGTCAGTTCTTCCGCTGTAAGGTTTCCTATGATGACAACTTTAAAGAATGCGAGCTGTGATGCTTTCATGTCAGTGGTCATACTGCCGCGATTTCCGATTATGATAAACTTTTTGTTTGGTCCCTGAATGAATATCAGAGGTGTGATACGTTCACTTCCCTTGAGTATCCGGGAGAGGTATTTGGATTCCCATCTAGGGGTTCCTTCAACGTAAAGCACGCGGTTTTTCGTGTCTACAACACGGACGTTTACCATGTAAGAGTTATCGTTGGTGTTGGCTTCTTTCGGTAATAACGGGATGCTGACTTGATAGTTAAAGACGCCTATTTCCGGATGTGACAATGGAAACACAACTTTTTTTGTGCCGCCTTCACTTGGAAGCACTGTAGGCAATGACTGTATTCGTTTGTTATTTTTGTATAGTTCAACGTTGATAGCTCCGCCTTTTGTTCCTTCTCCGGAGATAACCGCTTCCATTTCGGTGTTCCATCCGACGGTAACACGCCGTTTTGTTTTTACGGCATCTATTCGTATATCCGGTATTTTTTCCCATACTGCGTCCTCTTCTACCCGCATCGAGAAGATGGGCCAGGGCCATTCCTGGGCGACCCAATCATCATACACTTCCTGGCTGTCGGTGCCGTCACTGAGCAGTAGAACGCCTGTTATATTCTGGCCTGTGTAGAGGCCTTTCAGTCGGTCCAGAGTGTTTCGCAGGAAGGTTCCCTCGCCGTCCGGCTCGAGTTTCATGGCATCGTCGAGACTTATTCTACTGTCAAGTTTTGTTGAGAAAGGATACGTGTCGATATCACATTCGGCGGCAATGATTGCTTTCCATGGTTCTTTCAAGGCATCCTGGATTACGGCCCACCTGGTAGGCGATTCTTCTTTGGGTTTCAGGAGCATGCTTTTTGATTTATCGACAACCACAATAAATCTGGGTTTGACCTTTTCTATTTTTTTAAGTTGCCATGCCGGCTGCAGCATGCACCAGATCAGCAGGGCCAGGAACAACAGGCGGATAAGGCCCAGGACGAGCCCCAGCATTCTTTCCTCCAGGTAACGCCAGAAGCTGAAGGCGATAACAATTATTGAGACGGCGATCCCGATCCCTATTATTATCGTGGCGATTGTGTGCTCAAAAATAATCATTGTTTTCTCATTCTATCTGACTGAGTTAGCTGCTTCTATTCTTTATCTTTCTCGGTTTCTGCTTCGGGAACGAATTCTCCCTGAACTTTCCCAGTATCATCTATTTCCAGTTCTTCACTGAGTTTTTCAGCTGTTTTGGTTCTTCGATTTGCGTAAAATATTTCAACTACGGAAAGAATCAGCGCGAGCCACAGGATTAACTCCGAAAGGTTTCGGCCTACTCTGTAATCTTCTATGATTTTTTCCAGTTCTATTCTGCCTTTTGCGACGTGGACATTATTGAAGTTGATAAGTTCTATTATTTCTTCTTTTTTTATTGGCGTAAGATCTGACTCTTTACGTGTTATGTTGACGCCAAGTACCGGCTTGGGTCTGGCGCCGCCGATGCCCAGTCGGTATATTCCCGGTTGAAGCAGATTTTCGGCACGAAGAATCTCTTTGCCCTTTATCATTGCAGTGCTGGTCGGGACCTTTTTTTCGTCAGGATAAAACAGATCTGTTGTTTTCGTGGCTTCAGGCAGTTTATCGCTGAGCGACAAACCTCGAGTTGCCCATATAAAGGGTTCATTGTCTGAAATGCTGTGCCCGTATTGTACTACTTGATGGGCGATAGGCAGATAGAAAGGCGTAATAGGAAAACTGCTCCATGCGCGATCTGCGGATACGGCAAAAAGCAGTACTGAGCCTTTGCCGTAAGGCCGTTCCAGAAGAAAAGGGAATTCACCGCCGGTGGAGATTAAGGATGTGGTCTTGTCGTCAAGTTTGTCCCATGTAAACATTTTTTGAACTGTAATAGTCGGGGCAACGCCGGGAAGGAGCTTGAGCCCTCTGAATAAATGGTGGTGCGGCTCATCCCAGTTGAGTATTTTTTTTCGTTCTTTCAGTGTGAAGTTTTTTATTGAAGACGGCAGACCCGGTAGGCTTTTCCATGTCTTGTAGTCTGCCAGAGTTGCTTTGTTGCCGGGGAATATAGCGAGGAGTCCGCCGTCTGAAACGTAATTCTCGAGCCTTGCAATTTCCTGGCCGCGAAGAGGCAGGACATTACAAAGGAAAACACATGAATACTGCAGCAGATCGGTATCTTTAATTTTTTGCGGATATATAGTATCCACTTTCATTGTCGCTTTAGATTTGGAGGCAACTGATGCTTTGAAAGCGTGCATGAGAAACAAAGTATCTTCATCGGAGCCTATACAGAGGGTCGGGTAATTTTCCTCTACCTGAATAATAAAGTAAAAAGCGTTATCGATTGTCAGGTTGTCTGTCGGGGTTTCTATCCTGGCCGTATGCGCTCCGGGTTCAAGAGAAGGCGCAAGAAGGACAGCTTCGGTTATGCTGGCATTGTCGACAATGACAGCGCGCTCGGCTACTTTCTTTTCATCCACATACAGGGTTACGGATGTATTTTTCTGGGGACCGGTGTTTCTGATCCGGACTTTTACTTTGCAGGGTATCTGTGACATTATTACTTCAGGTTCAAGTTCGACTTTAACGGGAGTCATATTTTCCGGTTCAGGAACGCCGTTTACAGTTACAAATATGGCTGTTCGTTTGTCGATTTTTTCGGGCTGCCACAGATCTAAGGTCCCGCTTTTCGGGGTTTGGTCTTCAGACTTTTCTTTGTCTTCAGTTTCGTCTTCTTTCTTGTCTTCGGCCTTGTCTTCTTTC
>JBHORK010000156.1:0-3749 GCA_042565725.1 Verrucomicrobiota bacterium | reverse complement strand
GCATCTGCTAGTTACAAACCAGCATTTTAAGGGATTTCTTGACCAGCTCAATCCGGTCATGGGTATTCATTGAACCGGAAGTATCGATCACGAATGTAAGAATAGCGCTTTGTTTTTCCTCGCGCCCGATCCTGCGACCTTTAACGCCGATCTTGAGCATATCCAGACCGCGCCCGAATTTGGACGGTGCGCATTCGGTATAGATCTTGAAAGTTTCTTTAACCGGCGGTTTATAGGCGTAGTTGAAGAAATTGACGAATTCCTCTGTCCGCACCGCTTCCGCGGGCGGCAGGAAGCCCTTGAGCATATAATTTCGCGCAAGCGTGTAGGACGCGGTATCAACATCAATCGCGAACGTAGAGAACGGCTGTTGTTTAGCGGAACAGAACGGATTGACACCAACAGCCTTAAACTTCGGTCCGGTAAGATCTTCCTCGGGCTCAGGCTCAGGCTCGGGTTCTGGCTCAGGCTCCGGCTCGGGCTCAGGTTCGGGTTCAGGTTCAGGTTCTTTGTCTTTCATTTCTTCTTCCTCTTCTTCGGGCTCGGCAAAAGGATCATCATAATCTTCCGGTTCTACGTCTTGCAATTCTTCATACATATCCGGTTTCTTGATGAGCTCACCATCAGGATCGACAAGTCTTGCTGTTAAAAATGTATAAATGACTTTGCCTTTGCTGGGGCTTTTGGTGCCGCCGCCAATCATTATTGTAGCGCCATTATAAAGCGATACAGTAGTGTTTAGACGGGTTGTCGGGAAAAAAGGCTGTTTGTATTCGGTTGTGAAAACTTTTCCCTCTTTGTTGGTGAAAGACTGTTTACTGTCGTAATTTTCCCATTTCGGGTCCCATACAATTTCGGGGTCTACCATCATGTTGATCATCTGGCCGTCCGGGCTGACTTCGGGTGCCACGGTAAGCATGGTTCCTACCTCGCGTGTCTGGAAACTGCCCGGTTCCATTATACCGCCTACAGGGACCATTGTATTTGTATTGCCTTCCAATGATGGTGCCATTATCGGGGTTACGGTATATTCGGTCGGATATATATATTCTGTTACACCTTTTGTTACTGCCTCCTGCCCGGCGGTTGTTGTCACATTTGGCGCAGCAATCAGCTTGCCTTTGCCTTTTTTCCAGAGTTTCTGAAGTGTTTTCTGGTTAAGGACTTTTTCCCTTGCAAGGACGTCTATATCCTGCATGTCGTATTCTACGAATTGCGCCTCAACCTCAATCTGGTACGGAACAACATTAATGAGAGCAAGCACCTTTTCGAACGAAGTTAAGTTTTCGGCTGTATTGGCAACGGCTATTTTACCTGTCGCTGGAATATATTTTATTGATGTTCCCGAGGGCCATTTAACACCCATACCCTCGAAAAATTTCTTCCAGTCTTGTCTGACGGTACCTACGGAACCGCTTTCCAGCGCTATAAAGTCATTGCGGTTATCCTCGCTTCCTATGTCCGGCGCGAGCTCAGCGACCCTATCACCAACTGATGGCAGTACATTATACATTCGAATAAGAAGATCTCCGTCGGGCGCGTTTTTAGGTACAACAACCACATTATCATCTTCAATTCTATATTTGAGACCCGCCATATCTGTGGCAATTTTCAGAGCGTCCTTCGCGGTAATATATCTGGCATGGACTGTAATCAGGTCTTCAGAATCTTTTGCTTCTGCGCCTTCAGCCGGTGCGGCAAAGGGATCATCTGTATCTGTCGCCGCTCTTTCACCCTTGGACTTGGCATTGAGAAAGATGTTTACCCCTCTATCTTTTGGCTCGGCATCAGTATCCGGATCATATTCCAGGCTGTAATCATGAAGAACTTCTAAAACATCGTGAATGTTTGCCTGCCTGAAATCAATCTCCGGTATTACAATGTTCTCAAGTTTCCTCAGAATCTCCATGCGTTTACTGGTGTCTGCTGCTGGTTTGTAACTAGCAGATGCCATGTGAATTGGCTCAGATCCTTTTCTTCTCCGCTCTTTTTCTTCCCGCACTATACTGGCAATCAGTTCGCTTTTCTTGTCTTTTTTATCGGTAGAGAGTCGCCCTATCAGTGGTATATCTCCGAGAATCGGAGTTTTAGAAGATTTCTTTTTCCCTGCGATGCTTTCTGTTCTACTGAGGTTGGTTTTGGCTCTTTTAAGGGCCGCCAAGGCTTTTTTCTCATGTTCCTTTATTTCCTTAATAGGAAATCCCACCTGTCCTCTCGCGGCCGACGCGTCGTCAGTCATTCCCTCTCTGCCAACTCCGCCGCCGCCACTTTTTCCTCTGTGCACAGGTTGGTTCAGAGCTTTATAATACTCCGAGACCTGGTCTTCGTAGCCTTCAGGAGCTTGTGCTGCACCGCCGTCCACGATTCCATAAGAGTCTAATTCTTTTATTGTCTTAATAGGAAATCCTGCGTGCATGCCAGTCTGGCGAAGATGGTGTGAGGCTTTTTTCGCTTCTTCAGATTCAGATGTTTTCATGTATTCAAGAGAAGCCCTGTCATATATTGCGCCGGTCTTCTCCACCGTATCTTCTTTTCGCCGCTTCTCATCTCCGCCCATTCCTTTGCCGTCATCCCAGCCTACAGTTACCCTTCTTGCGCTGCCCGCATATCCTCTTCCGCCAAATGTGGTTTCAGAAGCTGGCGCTCTATCGATGGTAACATCCATCGTAATTTCATCTTTGTCGGCTTCTCCTAATTCCAGGAAATCCCCATCCGCGATTGCGAATGCGAACGGATCGTCGTCAACGGCGTCAGCAAGGTAAGATTTGTCTGCCGTTTTTTCTTTTTTCTTTGTTTCTCGCCGTGTCGCCGTTTTTGCTTCCATCTTATAATTGACGTCAACCACTTCTTTCATGCTTTTCAGCAAATTGTTCGCATCGTTGGGAGACTGGTTCCATGCAATTTCTTCAGAAGTACCGACCCCAGGCGATTCCTGGAAAACAGAAGTTATGTCTTCAGATGCCTCAGCTACAGGCTCGATTCCGAACAGCATATGGAGATCTGTGGGCACCTGCTGCATCGTTTCGCGCATCTCCGTAGTAAGCAAATTCATCTCTTCCTCTGCCGGCTCAGATTCAGAATCTGTGATTTTGTAAAAGCCCGACACGTTTACCGATACTGTTCTTGGCGGTGGAGGAGGGAGTACAAGTTTCTGTCCTGCCCGTATCTGGTTCGGGTCGTTAATTTTGTTGGCCTTGGCAATAGCATCCACAGACACGCCGTGCCGTATTGCAATTCCCGACAACGTGTCGCCGGGCACAATGGTATGTTCGCCTCCCCGCGTCGCTGTTGCCGGTTCCGGTCCGGAAGTTGGCTTTAATTTGCTTCGAGAACTTCCTGTGTATGAATAATGCATCTTGCTGTCATCAGCAACGGCTTCTTCACACACAACTTCCCTCTGCGCAACTCGTGCATACTCTTTAGATGTTCCCGTCACAAATGTTTCGCTTTTTCCTTCCCATTTCCTCTTGTCTTCCCTGCCGTCTCTTGCTGCCCACTCGACATATAAATCAGAATCGCTAGGCGCAGTTGTGATGGAATAATCGCCATGGATAAAACAGAAGATGGCGCTACTGTTTTGCACGCGAATGGAGAGATAAAATGGCGTTCAAACGAAGAAATGTATGCAGATAGTGTTAGAGGCAAACATCTTATTGAAGGTTCATTTGTTAGAGTAGATGAGGACGTTTTCAGACCGGCCGCGCCGCAAAAACAACCCATCACAACTGCGCCTAGCGATTCTGATTTAT
>JBHORK010000155.1:0-3963 GCA_042565725.1 Verrucomicrobiota bacterium | reverse complement strand
CGGCGTGCCTGGAAGTCCTCGAAATTACTGCAGGACGATACTTCCAGCCAGTCATCCTGACCCGGCGCCCAGAGTTCAATGTCATAACATTTCGCAGCCGCAAAACTTATATCCCCTGTGCAAAGCTCCATGACTCTGTAAGTCAAGTCCAGCCGCTTAAGCACTTCTTCGGCGTTAGCCAGAAGTTTCTCAAGTTCATTATAAGAAGTCTCCGGCTCCACGAATTTGACCATTTCCACTTTGTCAAATTGATGCACACGAATAATGCCGCGTGTATCTTTTCCTGCCGCGCCGGCTTCACGCCGAAAACACGGGGTAAATGCCGTTAAATAGATAGGCAGAGGTTTCTCAATAATTTCTTCGCGATAGATATTTGTCAGTGGAACTTCGGCGGTTGGAACAAGATACATATTATCTTCGGGCAGACAGTACATGTCCTCAGCAAGCTTGGGGAGCTGGCCTGTACCGGTCATCGCCGCAGAGTTACAAAGAATCGGAGGTGATATTTCGGTATAGCCATGTTCCTTCGTATGAATATCGAGCATGAAGTGAATCAACGCGCGTTCAAGCCGGGCGCCCATGCCTGCAAAAAGCGGGAAACCCGCACCGCTGATCTTTGCGGCGCGACCGAGATCCAGAATGCCGAGTTTTTCTCCAAGTTCAACGTGTGTTTGGGGTTTAAAGTCGAATACTTTTTTTTCGCCATGTTCACGGACAAAGATATTGGCAGACTCATCGGTGCCGACCGGAACACTGGCGTGAGGTACGTTTGGAATTGCCAGCATCAGCTCACAAAGCTTATCATCTATCGCTCCAATTTTTGTATCAAGCTCACTGATGCTTGAGCCTAATTCGCGCATTTCGGATTGGATTGCTTCAGTATTCTCACCTTTCTTTTTTAACGCTCCGATTTCCTTGGAAACTTTGTTGCGCTGACTTTTTAATGATTCCGTCTCTGTAAGAATACCTCGCTTCTCTTTGTCCAGTTTTAACACATCATCAATGACTGATGCGTCTGCATTACGTGATTCAAGGCCTTTTCTAGCCGCTTGTTCATCTTCTCTTACGCGTTTGATATCCAGCATGATTTTGCTCCATTTCCTTAAGTACCAATACTAATAAATGAAATAGCCGCAAAAAAGAACAAAAAGACACAAAAAGACTATTCAGATATGGTGAATTCTATGATAGAACTAACAATAATCCGCTTCCAATCGTTTTGTTAATGAGGTGATCATGCGAATAAGGATATCTATATTATTGCTGATATTCATTGCCGGTTGTTCCCGTGAGGGGCCGGAGAAACAACCTGTGCCCGAAAAAAACAATGCGATAGCTGAGCAAAAAGGACAACCTGCCCAAAAAGAAGGCAAAGCACAGGAAGATCCGAAACTGTCGCCTCGCGAAAAGAATAAAGCAATTGTCAAAAGAGCCTATCAGGACAACCTGACCAGACACAAAGACAATTCTGATATACTCGTATTACCCGGACTTGTTGCCGACAGAAAGACAAAACAGATAATCATACAGGCTGAAGCAACCGGACTTGGCGAAAATGAAGCCATAGAATTTTTTCTGATTGCTGAAGAAAGTACTCATGATTACGAGGCGCTGTTAGTTGCATTTGCCAGGCCAAGCGATATCCATAAGGCGCTTGAGTTTATTGGCATGACTCCGGGTAGACCGATAAATTATAAAAAACTTCGTTTTTGGTCCAAAGGTGAACGGGTATTTATAACGGTCCGTTCTAATGACGCAAAAATTCTTGCTGATCCCGTCAGTCTGGAAAAAATGATTCTTAATCGAAACACAAACAAACCATTGCTTACGCGCGGCCTGGTTTTTACGGGTTCCATGATGGTCGAATCCATGGAACAGGAAGGTGTATATGTTTACGCCGCGGATGCGCGTGGACCGCATGTCATAGCGTCAAATTATAATGAACCTGAGTCAACGCTTGATGTACCCCGTAACGCGCCTCAGAGCGATGTGTATGAAACAATGTCGACAAATCCTGAATACATCCTTCCTCAGGGCGGTCTTATAGAAATATTAATGGAGCCAGAATATAAGGATGAGAAGAAGAGGGTGGTGGAGTTGCTGCTTGACGTTCACGTCAAGCAGCAGGTTTCAGGTTTCAGGTTTCAGGTTTCAGATAATGACGGGAAAGTGTTGAATGAGAAACGAACATTGAATGGGGTGTTGGCGGAAGTTGAGAAGCTTATAAATAAAGGGCACGATCCGTTTATTACAGTACATTTCAGTAAAGATTTGTCTTTGAAAGCAATTAAAGAAATCTGCGCCGTGCTGGCTGCGATAGAAACTGATCAAGGAATTCGTGTCGAGCCGCCGCCGGCAGGGCAGCTTTATTATAAGGCTTTTTTGCCGGACGAAAAACATCGTGACAGGGAGAAAAGAATTGCTCAGCCGTGGGAACTGCATTTTACGCTTAAGGGTTCCGGTGCCACCGCGACTCTGACAAAAATCAAACAGATATGGAAAAAGGAAGTGGTAATGCCGGACCTGGAAATAACGGATTATGATATTCCAACTCCGGCGGTGCTGAGGAAAACACTGGACGAGAAAGGGCCCGGCCAATTGATTATTTTGGTTTATGCTCCGGATTCGATGACACACGGTCAACTGATGGAATATCTGAATCCTGTTCTATCCACGCATCCAACGGTCCATGTGTTCTTGGAACACAGATAATACTGCTGAAATCGCAACTCTTCTAGCCCGCTTATTGCACGAGTTCAGATTGTGCAAGGCTCAAGGCGCAACGAGTTGAGCTGTAGTAACTACTGCCAACTCGTTGAAACGCAGAGACTTGTGCGATCTGGGCTCGCTTTAGTGAAGAAAGCCAAACATTCTTTCGCTCAAAACGGCATATATACAATGTGTAGTTCACGTTAATCACTATGTTTCCTGCATAAGCTTCCCTGTTGCAAAACTTTCCTCAAATCGTTTGGTTTTCTTCATGCAATATGTGGGCTAGATATTCTCTATCACAATTTCAATGTCTTCAGATTTGTTTTTTTCTTCACCGGCTCCGGATTCGGCTCCCATTTCAAAATCCAAATCATCAATCTTTTGGTAGGTTGGCAGATACCGGTAGTATACCTCAAGCATAAGCGTGCACAGTGTGGTGGTATAGACGCGGTTTTTGCATGTCACAAATTCTTTAGGTGGATTCCAGTATCCGATATCAACCATTCTGCCGCTTGGCCCTCTGATTGCTTTAGGGACCACATTCTGAGTTTTGACCAGTTCAGGGGCGAATTTTGTGTTCCACTCTGACCAACTGCCGCCGCCGGCATGAAATTTGGCCTGTGTTATATAATACCAGAAGTATACAGGGCTGTTTCCCATTGCTTCATCTCCCCACACAAACGTTGCGTTTTGATCAAGCCAATTCATGCCCAAACGCGCGGAGTTACTGTTCCCGGCCCCCAGCAATTGCAGACATAACACGCCTACACCGGTTAATCCGCCACTTTTTCTCTTAACTCCGCCTCCCTTGCCTTTTCCCGCCTTTTCGACATCTGGAATTTCTTGGCCTTTCGCCGTTCCAGGATGAAGGTGCGTGGCATAAGCAAAAATGCCGGCGCCACTGCAGTTTGCGTCCAGAGCAGGAATAGCTTTTTCTATTGCCGCATCAAGTCCTTCGTTTTTGAGATCGGCAATTTTAGCGGCTTTCAAAGCCTGCGCGCACCAGCCGCCAAAAGAAATATCGTTTCGGTGTGTTCCGAAATAAGGATTATCTACAACTGTAGTTTCTTTTTTGCCTCCCGTTTTAATGTCGACTTTTTTCTCACCTGTTTTGACTTGGCCGGTATATTTGTTTTTGCTCTTTGTTGTCACAGTCTTGGTTTTACCTGTTGATTCTCGCCCTACTATCCTGGTTTTTGTACGCTTTTCTTGATTATTCGCTTCTAATTTAAACTGGTAATCCCAGCCGCC